>DATJGQ010000193.1:0-2535 GCA_035494815.1 Gemmataceae bacterium | reverse complement strand
GTTCAGTCTCTGAAATCTGAATAACTCACCCGGTAGTTGTGTTTTCCCAATCTCTACCAGATCCGCCAACATCTCCCCGACCGCCGGCGCGAATTTGAACCCGTGTCCCGAGAAGCCGGTGGCCACGGCAACGTTCGAGTGTTCGGGATGCAGGTCGATCACGAAATGTCTGTCCGGCGACAACGTGTAGATGCACACCGACGCGTCGCACCGTTCGCCGTCGGCCCCCGGCAGATGGCGGCGGACGAACTCGCGCACCGGCGCTTCGTCCGCGTCCGTGACGATGCGATCGACCTCGTCCGGGTGTCGCAGGTCGGGGGCGCCATAGTGTCGGGCGAGCTTGTGGCCGCGCGGGTCGATCGCCGGGATGCCGTAGAACGGGCCGCCGGGCACGTCGGCGAGATAGACGGGGAAACGGTCGCGAGCGAATTCCGACAGGTCGCGTGGCCGCAGCCAGAAGACGACCTGCCGCATCACCGACAGCTGCCGACCCCACGGCCCTAGGAGCCGCGTCGCCCAGCCCCCGGCGGCGATGACGAGTCGATCGGCCGTGTACGTCGCCTGGTGTGTCCGCACCGTCACGCCGTGAGCACTCGCCTCCCAGCCGATGACCGGCTCGCCCTCGCGGATCGTCGCGCCGTGCGCTTTTGCGTCGGCCGCAAACGCACCGACGCAATCATCCACGTACACAAAGCCGGCCTCATGCTCGAGGACGCCGACATACGAGTCGTCGAACCGGAATTGCGGGTATCGCTTCCGCATGTCCGCCGGGGCGAGCGTCTCGATCGCCAGAGCGTGTTGGTCGGCCGCTCGGCGCACGCCGGTGATGAGTTCGCCGTCCGGTCGGCCGATGCTCAGGCACTGGCATTTGGTGACGAGGTGCGTGCCGGTCCGCTGCTCCAGTTCGTGCCAGCGCTGGAAGGCGCGGCGGGCGAGTGGCACGTAGTCGGGGTGTTCGTAGTAGGCGGTGCGGATGACGCGGGTGGAGCCGTGCGACGAGCCGCGGTCGTGGCCGACGGCGAACTGCTCCAGTCCGAGCACTCGCCGCCCGCGCCGCGCCAGTTCGGCCGCCGCCGCCCCGCCCATCCCGCCGACGCCGAGAACGATGACATGGAACATGAGTAGGTCAGGCTGTGCCTGACGGCGAAGAGACAGGCACAGCCTGACCTACTTGGTTTCTCCAGCCGACGTGTGATCGTGCACAATCCGCCAGTCGCCGCCGAAGTGCCGCAGGACCAGCGTAAACAGGCCGCCCGGCGTCGTGCCGTCTTTGAACCTCAGCTTCCAGCGGCCGCGCATGACGGCCCAGTCATTGCTGACCGGCTCGACGCGCAGCTCGCTGAATACCAGCCGGCCCATCTCCTTGCCGTCGGCCTGGTACTTTTTGCGATAGCGGTCGAACGTCGCCCGCCAGCCCTTGGTGACCGTGTCGCCGGAGAAGAAAGTCAGGTCGTCGCTTTTCCAGTAACCGGCCATGAACCCGTCGAGGTCGCCGCGGTTCCACGCGGCCGCCTGGTCGTCGATGAGCTTGCGGATCGCCCGCTCGGCGGTTTGCGGCGTCCCAGGTTGTTGCGGCGCCGGCGCGGCGAACGCCCCGCAGACGAGAAACGAGCCGTAGATAATCAGCGCCGTGAAAAAAGCTTCCACCGCAATGAAGAACCCGACGACCCGCCAAGTGAGCCTCATGATCGGCGGTGCGTCGCTCATGCCATCACTCCGGTAACCGGCTGCCCGGCCGCGATCGGGAACGGCCGGTCGAGCGCGTCGCGAACCTCCGTCGCCGGGTCGATGCCGAGCAGGGCGAAGACGGTCGCGGCCAAATCATCGGGACGAACGACGTCGCCGCTCGGGTACGCGCCGATCTTGTCCGACCCGCCGTGTACGTAACCGCGCTTCATGCCGCCGCCGGCGAGCAGCGCCGTATAGCACTGCGGCCAGTGGTCGCGGCCGGCGTTGCCGTTGATCCGCGGCGTCCGGCCGAACTCGCCCATCCAGATGACCAGCGTCGTGTCGAGCAGGCCGCGGTCGTCGAGATCTTCGAGCAGCGCCGGCAGCGTCTGGTCGGCGACCGGAAGGAGGAAGTCCTTCATGACCGGGCCCATCGCCTTGCCGTTGTTGCCGTGCGTGTCCCACCCGCCGATCGGGCCCTGTCCGCCGATCGTAGCCGCGTAGTAGACATTCACAAACTTGCAGCCGGCCTCGACCAGCCGTCGGGCCAGGAGACAGCCCTGGCCATAGGTCGTGCGGCCGTAGCGGTCGCGGAGTTTGGCCGGCTCCTTGGTAAGGTCGAAGGCCTCCTTCACCTTTGGCGAGGTCAGCATCGACAGCGCCTTTTGGTACGACTCGTCTATGCCGCGGGCCGTCGCCGAGTGTTCGAGCAGGCCGGACTGCCGGTCGATCAGCTTGAGCACCTCCCGCCGGCTCTCGAGGCGGTCGAGCGTCAGGTCGTCGGGGAGTTGCAGCTCCGGCAGGCCGAAGTTGGGGCTGTTCGGGTCCTGCGTGAAGAAGAGCGGGTTGTAGGTCTTGCCGAGGAAG
>DATJGQ010000192.1:0-3455 GCA_035494815.1 Gemmataceae bacterium | reverse complement strand
GTGCTCCTGGTCGATCTGGCACACTATTGCATTCGAGCGGCGCGCAACGAACATATTCGATTCATAAGCTGGACAGTGCCGCCACGCCTGCTGACGCTGCCAATTCTCGGCGTTGTTGTCGCCTCGGGACTCGAGAATGCGTCGATCCTCGTCTTCGGCGTCGTTGACGCACTGGCTGCGCTGTGGACCCTATTTGCGTTGCCCCGAAGAGGAGCGGTGAACGTCCTCACCTGCCCGTCGTCGTTGCGTCACGCTCGCGGCCGGCGATGCGCTGGATTGACCGCCAGAAAATCATCAAGGCGTGCGTAGCTGGTGAGCGGCTGCCAACTGCACGAACGCGGGAAGCGGCAGTTTTGCCGTGATCGTCAACCCGTCGCATAACGTCACCTCGCGGGTCCTTGTCATCGTGTCCAAAAACCCGCGCGATTGGCAGTAACTCGCGGCCGACGATCACCAGTGCGAGCACCAGGAGGAGCCACGACCAGCGTCGGCAGGTTTCCCACCCGGATTCAACCGCCTTGGCAGACTCAAGAGACGAAACGTCGAACAGGTAGTAGGGCCGCGGGTTCAAGGGAAGACGGACTAGGACCCAAGCGATTTTGCTGGCCGGGAGGTGGTTGTTCGCAACGGCGGCGTGGACCCCGACGACGTTCGGCACGACCGCCAGCGCGAGCAAGACCGCAGCGATGGCGACGGTGCAGGTGCTGACGTGGCGTGGCATGGTATGCGGGGAAAGTCTCGCCGCCGGCGTTGTTTCAACCCGCCGTGTGCACCACCAGCGCGCGCGGAGAATCACCGGCGACGGGACAACGAAGGGTAAACTACGGGACGGCCGCATGCAACCGGCCGGCGACATCACGCCGACGCTGGCGGTCGCCGGGCGGCCCGTGCGTCCAGAAGCCCTAACACTTCGTCCGGTTGGACCGGCTTGAGCAAGAAAAGGTTGAACTCGGAAACAGATCGGCGACGTGGACGGGGGCCGCACGGATGAAGCTTGAACCCGCACGGCCCCCAAAACTAATGCGCATCCCCGGTGTGTGAGAGACGCGGCATTCATCGGATGTAGCCCCCACTTCCGGCCGGATGCCGGTTAAGCAATTAGGCGCCGGTCGCGCCCACTCTTCCCCACTTGCCGGCGGCAGCCTGCCGCTCACCTGTTGCCGCCGGCATTCCATCTCGCAGCAACTGACCTGCCGGCGGCAATGCCAGCGACCTGCCATACGTCGCCTCGGCCGAGGTTCCGTGGTAGCGTGAGAAACGCGGAACGTTCGATCCTCAGCGAGAAGGCAGGGTCGTGCCTTGGATGACCTCGAACGGCTCTATCAGGCGATCGCCGATGAAATCGGCCGTCACCTGTCGGACGGCAGTCGTGGCGCGGTCGGCTGGAAAGGAACGGTGTTCGTGTTCGGTGTTGACGAGACCGACCCCACGGACGAGGCCGGCGCCGATGTGAGCAGCGCGGCCGACATGCAAGCCGTCGTGGAGGACGCGCTGGAAGAACGCACGTATCTCGTGCAAATCTCAGTGCTGAGCCGCGACGGCCGCGTCTGGCTTAGCGAGGTCTGCGCCGAGGACTTTGTCCACGCCCAGGAAGACGGCCTCAATCCGGAGAAGATGCTCCGGTTCGCCGCGGGGCTGATCGACGACCTGGCCTGGGAGCATTTCGCCGAGATCTACGGCGAGAAATACGCCGCTCAGCGTCGACTTGTCGCCGCTGTCGAGATCAATCGTTGGCTCGCGTCGTCCCACCACATCGCCAGAGGGGACGCGCACCGGTGGGACCCGGACGCCGCGTTCAGGTTCGGTCCGCAGCGAAAGACCGGCAATCAACAGGAAGACTGACACGGCGAATGTTGACGACGTTCGGCAGGACCGCCACCACGGCGAGCCCGGCGCCGACGACGAGACGGCGGCGGCTGACGCGGCGAGGCATGGTGTGAGGGAGAGAAACGTCCCGCGCCGGCCGGCGACCACGGGTTGGGTGAAAACCCTATTCACCAGCCGACGGCGGGACGGTCCGGCAGCAGGCCGAGCGCCACCCCTGTGAGGGCGAGGGTGGAAACGCGGTTACCGCGGCAGGGACCGCGAGAGATTACCCAACACCCAGCATTATCGCAACGTCCGTCGAGCGGTGGATCGCTCACTCATGAGAAAGAAGACGTCCCGCCCTTCTGCAATTTGACGCTTCCAGGCGGCGTCCTCCGGCAAAAAACTCTGAGAAAGGCCGAGCGCCGCGGCGCCAACCGGTGCCTAGTGATTGGAAGAAGCACCATCGATTGATCGGCGGGCGCACACGGAAGAAAGGCGGCCGACGCTGCACGGTCACGAGACAGTCAAACTGCCGGGCAATCCGCTCGCCGGCGAAGGCGAGACGACGGACGTTGACGTCCTTCTTGCGCCGCTCATCCGTGAGGTGTGGCGGCTCGGCATCGCGACGTTCCAATGTTGCCAGGAAGAATGTCCCGGGCTCGCGTCGATCACTTTTCCGGGGACCGTCGAGGCGATGGACTTCCTCCGGGTCGCACAAGAGAACTACCGCACTGACCTGGAGCGGTGGGACGAACTCGACGACGGAGTGTATTGGACCGCCTTGCGGTTGCTCGTCGTCTTCCCGGCCGCGGACATTCCGCGGCTCGTCAAGCGGTTCGCCAACCGGGTGCGGACCGACGCCGGCGAGTTCGTGGCGTGTAAAGCAACGGCCGCGTGTGACAACCCCGGCCCACGCCCGTCCGAGCCGGACGCGTCCGGCTCGGGGCAGACGGCGGGGGCGGTGCCAACATTGCTGAACTATGTCGAAGCGGCAGCCCGGCAACTCGCGGAAACGGCGGGACTAGACTTCGCACGCCCGACGGCCGGCGTGGGACGTGATCGTTCGGTAGCCGTTGTTCGGGGGCGCGGGATGACAGGGCCGAGGCCGTTCGAACACCTGGAAGCGGCGGCCCTGAATCGATTCGAGCAGTGTAAGCCGCTCGCGAAGGAGTACTTGCACGCGCGATCCACACGCGTCGGCCAGCCGGACGCGATCGGCAGCGCCCTCCACGTCGAGGCCGTACGGCTTGCGGCGGAGCTGCGGGCCGTCTCGGCTTCCAGACGGATGGGCGGAGTCCAAGGGCTTCTCTTCCGGGCCGGCGAGTTCGTCCCGCCCGAAAAGCTGAATGACGCGAAGCTCCTCAGCGCACTGATCGAAATGGCGCGGGTGTCGGACCGGCACAAAGCCCTGGACGAGTTTTACCGCACCATGACCAAAACCGCGTCGAATGAAGGCTAATCGCGCAGTCCCCGCGACCGCGGACCGTCGTGCCGGACGGGGCCGCGGGTCTCACTCGTCCGCGCGCACCCCTGACCAAGCGCACTCGGGCTTGTGCGCCTCCAGGGTGATTCCCGACAAGGCACATGGCGGACCGCCAAGTCCCTAAGGCGAGTTGCACGGCGACCGCGTCCACATGGGCAGACGA
>DATJGQ010000191.1:0-3409 GCA_035494815.1 Gemmataceae bacterium | reverse complement strand
ACTTCAACCCGGACAAGCTGTGGGACAAGAAGCCGTAGACCCCTGCCAGCATGGCAGTCGAAGGTTTCCAAGCTGGCAGCGGCGGCTTGCGCCTCATCCGCCTCCGCTTTCACCGATTACATGACAGAAGTATTTGACAATTAGCCATTTACAGCGGACGCGGTGACCGGAAAGTACGCCGGCATCTGATTTGCCTTTTGGCGCAATCGGTGGAAAGGATCGTCCGCCGTTACCGTGCCGCGTCGGCTCGTGCCGTTCGGGTTCGGCGGCCCGGTGAGGTGGAGCGGCATGACGGCGACCACGCAGCGACCCTATTCCGTTCTGATCACCGACGACGACAAACTGCAGCGCGAGACGTTGCGGGAAATCGTCGAGCCGGAAGGGTACCGCGCGCTGTTGGCCTCGTCCGGCGAGGAAGCGCTCGAGATCGTCCGTCACGAACGGGTCCACGTCGTGCTGATGGACATGCACATGCCCACGCTGACGGGACTGGAGACGGTCCAGCTCGTACACCAGCAGGTAAGTGTCACACTGCCGTGCATCCTCGTCACCGCGGACGCGACCGAGACCCTGATCCGCCAGGCGTTGCAGGCTCACGTGTATAGCGTGATCCCCAAGCCGGTGAGCAAACACGTAGTCCTTTACACCGTGGTCCGCGCCATCGTCCGGGCGTACGGAAGGCCGGACACTACTGAACCGCGAGTCACTGATCACACCAAGGAGTCTAACCCGTGAAGGTAGTCCCGCTGAACGACAAGTTGGTAGTCAAGCGTCTGGAGGCCGAGGAGCGGACGGCCGGCGGCATCGTGCTGCCGGACACCGCCAAGGAGAAGCCGAAGCAGGGGAAGGTCCTGAGTCTCGGCGACGGGAAACTGCTGGACAACGGCAAACGCGCCGCCTTCCAGGTGAAGGAGGGCGACCGCGTGCTGTTCACGTCTTACGGCGGCCAGGAAGTGAGCGTGGACGGCGAAGAGTACCTGATCATGACGGAGGACGACATCCTCGCGGTCGTGGACTGACGATCACTCGAGTGGAGCTCGCCGGGGTCTGTCGGCCCCGGCGTTTTTTTTGCCCGTGCTACGTGCCGCGAAACAGCGGCAGTCGTTCGAAGTCGCCGCCGGCGGCGGTCGCCGACGCCAGCTTGAGCCAGTCTTTGAGCACCGTCGCGTAAATGCGGCGGAAGTCGGTCGTCATCTTCGGCTCGCCCTCCACCAGGTCGGTCAAGCTCGGCATCGTGCCGGTGACGCCCGCCTTCACGCCCGGGCCGGCGAGCAAGACCGGGGCGGCGGTGCCATGGTCGGTGCCGGTCGAGGCGTTCTCCTTGATCGTCCGGCCGAATTCGCTGAACGCCAGCAGCGTGACGCGGTCCGCGAGCTTGGCGGCGGCAAGGTCGGCGAAGAACGCCTGCACGGCCCCGCCCATCTCACTCAATAAATTCGCGTGGGCGAACGTCTGGGCGGCGTGCGTGTCGTAGCCGCCTTGGATCGTGTAGTAGACTCGGGCGCCGAGGTCCGCTCGCAAGAGTCGCGCGATCAGTTGCATCCGGCGGCCGAGGGACGTGGCCGGATACGTCGCGTCGCCGGCGGGCGTGGCGGCGGCGAGCCGGTCGGCGGTCGCATAGGCGTCGAGCGTGCTGCGGCGGACGAACGAGGCGAGGTCGTCGCCGGTGGAGCGTTGGTTCCCCGCGGCAGCGGCCGAGCCGTCGCTGTACAGGGCGTAATCCTCCGGACGGTTCAGCGCGGCGGCGACGCACTTACGTCCCCGTAGCGCGACCGGCGGTTGGTCGTCGCCGAGGAGGAACGCGGAGGGCGAGCCGTCGCTCGGCCGCGGGCCGTCGTCGAGCGCGCGGCCGAGCCAGCCCTGGCCGCTGTGTTCTTCCGGGTCGAAGCGGGCGGTGTGCCAGATCGCCATGCTGCGGAAGTGCGAGCGATTCGGGTTCGGATAGCCGACGCCGGGGATGATCGCGAGCTGGCCTTGCTCGTGCAGCTTGCCGAAGCCGGCGAGCGACGGGTGCAGGCCGACGGAGTCGTTGAGTTTGATCAGGCGCTTCGGGTCTTGCTTCAAGTTCGGACGGAGTTTCGCGTATTCAGGGTCGGCGAACGGGACGACGGTGTTGAGGCCGTCGTTGCCGCCGTCGAGTTGCAGGACGACGAGCACGCGGCGGTCGCGGTCCGGCGCGGCGGCGCGGGCGGTGCGGGCGAGGAAGCCGGGCACCGTCGGGGCCAGGGCGAGGAGGGACGAGTTCTTCAGGAAGTCGCGGCGCGTGAACATAACTAATCTCCTCGTTCCCACGCTCCGCGTGGGAATGATGCTTTTCTACTCGTTCCCACGCGGAGCGTGGGAACGAGGTTCAGCCGATCAACTCAGTTGTCCCTCCGGCGCCGCGAGCAGCAGCGCTAGCGCCTTACGGGCAGACGCGGGCGCGTCGTTCGACACCGGCCGCAGCGCGGCGAGCAGGCGCTCGCGTTCCGCCATGGTCGGCGGCGCCCCACGGAATAACTCGCCATAGAACGCGATCACGTCATCGTCGCCTCGGCCGAATTTCTTTGCGAGCCCGAGCGCGTCGAACGGTTCCGGCCGGCCGACGCCGGGGCCGGCGACCAGAGACGCGGCGAAGTTCGCCCGGCCGATCGCCGACCGCGTCGTGATCCACGCACGACCGCCCGGCCAGCCGCCGACGTTCGGCGGGTAGAACAGGTCCTGCCCGAGCCGCGCCGCCCAATCGGCGAGCGCCAGCGTGCTCGGTGGCGGGTCGGCCATGTCGAGCGCCCGCACCGCGCCGACGACGAACTCAACCGGCGCGAGCACGCGATTGCCGAGATTGTTTGATTCGAAGAACGCCCTCGAGCGCAAGATCGTCTCGACCGCACGAGCGATGTCGAGGTTGTGAACGCGAAGATCGTCGGCGAGCGACTGGATCGCGGCGGGCTCCAACGCCCCTTCGCCGAAGAACAGACCGCACAATCGCCAAGCGAGCCGACCGGCCGTCGCCGGGTGGTCGTGCAACATCGCGACGAAGTCGTCGCCGGACCAAGTGCCGTTCTTGCCCAGGATCGTCTTGGGCCCGCTGTCGTGCGCGGTCGCCTTGACGCGAAACTCTCCTTCGTCGACCCCCCAACCCGTCAGAGCGCGTGCGGCCTCCTTGACATCGGATTCCGAATAGTTGCCGACGCCCAGCGTGAACAGTTCCATCGTCTCGCGGGCGAGGTTTTCGTTGGGGTGGCCCTTGCGGTTGGCGGGGGCGTCGAGCCAGACGAGCAGGGCGGGTTCGTGCACGCTCGTTTTGAGCAGTTCTCCGAACGGGGCGCGGGCCAGCCGGCGGAAGGTCTCGTTCTGATGCAGCATCGACCCGAGGTCGTTGACCTTCAGATTGCTCGTGGCGAAGTGGTCGTGCCACATCACCGTCAGC
>DATJGQ010000190.1:0-5767 GCA_035494815.1 Gemmataceae bacterium | reverse complement strand
CTGGCTGCGGATGATCTCAAACTTCCGCGCGACCATCAGCGGGGCGCCGAATTTCGCTTACGACCTCTGCGCCAACAAGGTGGCCCCGGATCAACTCGCCGCCCTGGACTTGCGCTGCTGGCGCGTCGCCTTCAGCGGCGCCGAGCCTGTCCGGGCGGATACGCTCGACCACTTCGCAACCGTGTTCGCGCCGTGCGGGTTCCGCCCCAGAGCTTTCTACCCGTGTTACGGCCTTGCCGAGGCGACGCTCATCGTCACCGGCGGCGACGCCGAAGACGTTCCCGCCCGGCTCGCGGTTTCGCGGACCAATCTGGAGCGGAATGTTTTCGCGGCCGTCCGGGACGCCGACCCGGACGCCCGCTCGCTGGTCGGCTGCGGCGGCGTGCTCCTCGATCAGAACCTGCAGATCGTTCATCCCGAGACGGGCGTCCCCTGCCCGCCGGACCAGCCCGGCGAAATCTGGTTGGCGGGATCGAGCGTGGCTCAGGGGTATTGGCGTCGGCCCGACGAATCGGATCAGACTTTCGCGGCCTACACGACCGACGGCGACGGCCCGTTCCTGCGCACCGGCGACCTCGGCTTCCTGCACGGCGGCGAGCTGTACATCACCGGTCGGATTAAAGACTTGATCATCCTTCGCGGCCGCAACATTTACCCCCAGGACATCGAGTTAACCGTCGAGCGGTGTCACCCGGCGCTGCGGCCGTCATGCGGGGCGGCGTTCACGGTGGACCGCGACGGCGAGGAACGGCTGGCGGTCGTCTCGGAGGTCCGGCGGGACAGCCGGGACGTCTCCGCCGAGGTCGTCGCCGGCGCCGTGCGCCAAGCCGTCGCCGAGGAACACGAGGTCCAAGTCGATGTGGTCGTGCTGTTGCGGCCGGGCAGCATCCCGAAAACGTCGAGCGGCAAGGTCCAGCGGCACGCCTGCCGCGCCGGCTACTTCGACGGCACGCTCGAGATCACGGGCGTCTCCGACATGCCGACGTCTGTCACGCCGGCGCGTCCGATTGCCGATCGATCCGAAGCCGCGCCGGACGCGGACGCCGTCCGCGGCTGGCTGGTGCAGCGGATCGCCGCGAAACTTGGAATCACGGCCGACCGGGTGGACGTCCGCGAGCCGCTCGCGCGATACGGCCTGGATTCGCTCACCGCCGTCCAACTCGCGAACGACCTGGGTGAATGGCTCGGCCAGCCGCTCTCGCCGGTCTTGGTCTACGAGTACCCGACCATCGACGGTCTCGCAGAAGCGTTGTCGTCCCGCCGCAAACTCGCCGGGCTGACCGACAGTCCTGCCGGGGCCGCGGCCGGCCAGCCCGCGATCGCGGTGATCGGCGTCGGCTGCCGCTTCCCGGGCGCGGACGGGCCGGCGGCGTTCTGGCGTCTGCTCCGGGACGGCGTCGACGCGATCTCCACCGTCCCCGCCGACCGCTGGCCGATCGACGACTACTACAGCGAGGACCCGACGACGCCCGGCACGATGAACACGCGGTGGGGCGGGTTTCTGTCGGCCGTCGACCGCTTCGATCGCGCCTTCTTCGGCATCAGCCCCCGCGAGGCCGAACGGATGGACCCGCAACAACGGCTCTTGTTGGAGGTCGCCTGGGAGGCGCTCGAGGACGCCGGGCAGGACGTCGACCGTCTCGCCGGGCGTCCGGTCGGCGTGTTCGTCGGCATCTCGTCGAACGACTACGGCCAACTGCAGTCGGGCAACCCGAGCGATCTCGACGCCTACGTCGGCACCGGGAACGCACTGAGCATCGCGGCCAACCGGCTGAGTTACGCGTTCGACTTCCGCGGGCCGAGTCTCGCCGTGGACACGGCGTGTTCGTCCTCCCTGGTGGCGATCCACCTCGCCTGTCAGAGCCTGCGCCGCGGCGAGGCGGAACTGGCGGTCGCGGCCGGCGTCAACCTGATCCTGACGCCGGACCTGACGGTCAATTTCACCCGAGCCGGCATGATGGCGCCGGACGGCCGCTGCAAGGCGTTCGACGCGGCGGCCAATGGCTACGTCCGCGGCGAAGGCGCGGGCGTGGTCGTTCTCAAACCGCTCGCCCGGGCGATCGCCGACGGCGACCCGATCTACGCCGTCGTCCGCGGCAGCGCCGTCAACCAGGACGGGCGTTCCAATGGGCTCACCGCCCCGAACCGGCAGGCGCAAGAGGCCGTCCTCCGCGCCGCCTACCGGGACGCGGGCATCAGTCCGGCCGACGTCGACGCGATCGAGGCGCACGGGACCGGCACTGCTCTCGGCGACCCGATCGAGGCGCTCGCGCTCGGCAGCGTCCTCGTCGACGGCCGGCCGGCCGATCGACCCGCGCTGCTCGGGTCGGTCAAGACGAACATCGGCCACCTCGAAGCCGCCGCCGGCGTCGCTGGGTTCATCAAGATGGCGCTGGCCCTCCGCCACGGCGAGCTGCCGCCGAGCCTCCACTTCCGTGAGGCAAACCCCCACATTCCGTTCGCGGAGTTGCCTCTACGGGTGGTGACGGAGTCCCGGAAGTTGAGCGATCGCGACCGGCCGCCCCGCGTCGGCGTGAGTTCCTTCGGCTTCGGTGGGACCAACGCCCACGTCGTGCTGGAGGCCGTCGCACCGGCGGCGGTCAATGGTGGGATCGTCGGCGACCAGGCCCGCCTCATCCCGCTTTCCGCCCGCTCGCAAGAAGCCCTGAGTCACTCGGTCCGTGCGTGGGTCGAATGGCTGCGGCAAGACGGAATGCCGGCAAGCGTCGCCGACATCGCATTCACCGCAGGCGCGCGGCGGAGCCATCACGACCACCGCCTGGCGATCGTCGCCCGCGACAAGCAAGAAATTGCCGAGAAGCTCGAGTCGTTCCTGCGCGGCGAGCCGCTCGCCGGTGTCGCTTGTGGCCGGCGGCTGCCGAACTCGCGGCCGCGAGTCGCCTTCGTCTTCGGAGGCCAGGGACCCCAGTGGTGGGGCATGGGCCGCGGACTGTTCCGGTCCGAACCGGTCTTCCGCGCCGCCGTCGAACGCTGCGACTCGGCGCTCCGCCCGCTCGGCGGTTGGTCCGTCGTCGATCAGCTTCTCTCGCAGGACGACGATGGCAAGCTCGACGACACGGACCGGATCCAGCCGATCCTGTTTGCGCTGCAAGTCGCACTGGCCGAGTTATGGCGGTCATGGGGCATCGAACCGGCTGCGGTCGTCGGCCACAGTCTGGGCGAAATCGCGGCGGCGCACGTGGCCGACCGGCTCAATTTGGCCGACGCGGCGGCGATCGTTTATCACCGTTCGCGTCTCCAGCAGACCACGAGCGGCAACGGGAAGATGGCCGCGGTCGCGTTGTCGGCCGCCGACTCTGTTCAGGCTCTGCGAGGTTTCGAAGATCGCCTCGCAATCGCCGCGGTCAACGGGCCGACGTCGACCGTCTGGTCCGGTGATCCCGACGCACTTGATCAGTCGCTCGACCCGCTTAAAGCGCGCGACGTTTTCCACCGCCGGCTGAAAGGTCAGGTCGCCTTTCACAGCCCGCAGATGGACACGCTGCGAACCGAGTTTGCGGCGTCGATCCGGGACCTGAAACCACAGCCGGCGTCGTTACCGTTCTACTCGACCGTGACCGGCGGCCGATTCGACGGGGTTCTCGACGTCGACTACTGGTCGCGCAACCTTCGCGAACCGGTCCGTTTCGCGGACGCCGCCGACGCCCTGATCGCCGACGGGTTCGACCTGTTCATTGAACTCGGCCCACATCCGACTCTAGCCGAACCGCTCGCGCACTGTCTGAGGGCGCGCGGCGCGGACGGTCTCGTCCTGCCGTCGATGCGACGAGGGGAGAAGGATAGGGCGACCGTCCTCGGCAGCCTCGGCGAACTCTACGCCCGCGGGGCGGCCGTCAACTGGGAGAAGGTTCAGTCGCGCGGGCGGGTCGTTGCCCTGCCGAATTACCCCTGGCAGCGCGAACGCTGTTGGTACCAAGCCGTGCCGAAGGCCTCCGGCCGAAACGGGGTGTATACCAACGGCCACTCGAAGGGCACTAATGGAAACGGCACGAACGGTCACGTCACCCCGCGCAACGGCAAGAACCATCATTCGTCCCCCACAGACGCCTGGCTCGTCCGACCGGAATGGGTCACGCAGGACGCGCCGGCCCTCCCGGAGCGGTTGAGCGGAAGCTGGCTGATCGTTTCCGACGACGCGATCGCCGCCCGCCGTCTGCCGGAGTTGTTGCGCGAACGCGGCGCCGATTGCGTGGTCGCGACGCTCGCCGACGACTACACGTCGGCAGGGCGGGACGAATTTCGCTTGTCCGTGGTCGAGCCGGAACACTGGCGGCGACTGCTCCGCGACGGGTTCCCGGCGGACCGGCCGGCGCTGGAAGGCGTCATCTACTTCGCCGGCGTCCGCGCGGCGAACGCCGACGGCCTCTCCCTCGCGGTGATCTCGGCCGCCCAGGATCGCGGCTGCGTCGGCGTCCTGCATCTGGCGCAGGCGCTGGCGGCCACCGGTGTGACCTTGCCACGCCTCTGGGTCGTCACGCGCGGCGCACAGGCCGTCGAACCGATCGACGGCACCGACGTGATCGGCGTCGCCCAAGCGGCCGTCTGGGGGCTTACCCGGGCGGTCGGCCACGAGATCCCCGACCTCCGGTGCACCCTGATCGATCTCGACCCGTCGCCGAGCCGCGACGACGCCGCGACAATCCTGTGCTCGCTCGCGGCGGACGACCACGAAACCCAGCTCGCCTGGCGCGACGGCCGGCTCTTCACCGCCCGGTTGCACTCGACCAGTACCGACGTGCCCCATTCCACTCCGGAGATCCGATCGAACGCCACGTACCTGATCAGCGGCGGCCTCGGGGGCTTGGGCCTCGCGGTCGCGCGGTGGCTGGTCGAACGCGGCGCGCGGTCGCTCGTGCTCACCGGCCGTCGCGGGCCGAACGCCGAGGCGAAGGCGGCGCTCGCGGAACTTCACCGGTCGGGCGCGCATGTGCTCGTCGCCCGCGCCGACGCGGCGGACGCCGACGAACTCGCGGCGGTCCTCGCCGACATCGACCTGGACCTTCCGCCCTTGCGGGGCGTCGTCCATGCCGCCGGCGTGCTCGACGATGGTATCGCCCTGCAACTGACCCGCGACCGCATCCGCACGGTGCTCGCCCCGAAGGTCCTCGGCGGCTGGAACCTCCACGC
Organism: Gemmataceae bacterium; assembly: GCA_035494815.1. Taxonomy (GTDB): domain Bacteria; phylum Planctomycetota; class Planctomycetia; order Gemmatales; family Gemmataceae; genus DATJGQ01. The sequence goes on along the minus strand of DATJGQ010000190.1, from coordinate 619 downwards.
CCTGACCGCGGGGCGAAAGCTCGACTTCTTCGTGCTGTTCTCCTCCGCGGCCTCGCTGCTCGGCTCGCCGGGGCAGGCGAACTATGCCGCGGCCAACGCGTTCCTCGACGCCCTGGCCCACTACCGCCACGGCAGAAATCTGCCGGCGGTCAGCGTGAACTGGGGGCCGTGGGAGGCGGTCGGCATGGCAGCCCGCGGCGGCCGCGATTCGCGGCTCGCCTCCGCCGGCTTCGGGAGTATTCCCCTCGACGCCGGCCTGGACCTCTTCGGCCGGTTGGCGGGCGCGAGCGCCGCTCAAGTCGGCGTGCTGCCGGTGGATTGGTCGAAGTGGCAACAGTTCCTGCCGGACGACCGGCCGCCGGCCTACCTCTCGGACCTGATCGGCCCGCATACCGGCTCGGCGACGCCCCGTCCCGAACGGACGAAGAGTTCGCTCGACCGCGCGGCCGCGCTCGCCGTCCCCGCCCCGGAGCGTCCCGCGGTCCTTGAGAGCCAACTGCGCGAGCAGGCCGCTCGCGTGTTGCGGCTGCCGGCCGCGAGCCTCGACGCGGGAGTGCCGCTCAATCACCTCGGCATCGACTCGCTCATGGCGATCGAGCTGAAAAACCGCATCGAAGCG
>DATJGQ010000189.1:0-2284 GCA_035494815.1 Gemmataceae bacterium | reverse complement strand
GGAGCCGGTCGACGATGAACGCGTCGATCGGATTGCGGATTTCCGACGAGCCGGGAGCGTGAGCAACCGGAGGAACGGATGGCCGTTGCGGTCGTCGCCACGCCCAGTGCTCCTCGGGCGAGTCGGCCGCGACGGCGACGGTCGCCGTTGAAAAGACCAGCACCAGGACAAGCGTGCGATGGGACGTCATTGAGTGCGAGAGTCGACAGGTTACGGGCGGCAGGGGACAGCCCGTCCCAGTGTGCGGCTCACTGGCATAGGTGTCAATGGGCGATATTCGCGAGTCCCTCACTTCGCCACGCGCACCTGCGCGTATCGGAACACCCGTCCGCGCCAGCGATAACCGCGCCGGACCTCTTCGACCACCTCGCCGGCCGGGCGGCCCTCGGCCGCGACGACCTCCAGCACTTCCGTCGTCTCCGGATCGAAGGGCCGGCCGTGCACCTCAATCGGCTCGAGGTCGTGCCGCGCCAGCGCCCGTTCGACACGGCGGGCGGTCATCTGCAGTCCGGTGAGCGCGGCTGCGAGCCGCTCGCGCGCGACTTGGAGCGTTTCCGCTTCGACGGGCCGCTCCGCTCGGGACCGGCGGCGAAAAGGTGTGAGGACCTGCCGCCACCATCTCGGCGGCGCGGCCGGCGCGCTTTGCGGCGCGGCGTCGCGCGCCGCGGCCAACTCGCGGGTCGCCAGCCGCAGGGCGTCATGCATCTCGACGAGCGTCCGGAGCACCGGACGAACGGCGTCGTCCGACGCCTGCGTTAGCGGGCCGCCGAGAGAAGGTCCGCCAGCGTCAGGCGGCGGCGAGGTGTCCGACATGCCACGTCCTCGAGGAGTCCGTCCAGCGTCCCGCGGCGGCCGACCTCGAACAGCCGGTGCTTGAGGCGGGTGTCGCGGTCCCGCAGCCGCTCGTACGCCGCCCGCACGGCGGCGAACCGCTCCGGTGCCCGCTCCGGCGAGAACCGCCGGATCAGCTCCAGGTAGCGGCGGCGGATCGCGTCGTCGTCCGCGTCGGCGGGGAGGCCGAGGGTGTCATACGGGTCGGTCATGACGGTGTCTCAAAAGGGGCGATCGTCGTCGGCGTCCCGGAACCCGCCGAAGAAATGCTCGAACACTTGCAGCATCGGGTCGGTCCCGGACTGCCGGCGCAGATCGGCGATGTCGGTGAGCAGCGTCCGAATCCGCTCGTCGCGCGGCCTCTTTTCCGCGAGCCGTTCGGCTCGGTCCAGGAGCGGGCCGATCTTCCATGGCGCGGAGCCGTACGCCCGGTGGTATGCCAGTGCTTCGTAATAGAGGAAAAAAGGGTTGGCCTTGGCGACCCGGCGGCCGCGCTCGGCGGTCGTTTTCAGCGGTCGGGCCCAACCGAGGTCCGCGAGCAGGGCGGCCAACCGCTCCAACTCTGCTTCCGAGTGGGTGACGCCGATGGCGGCCTTGACGTATTTTTGGATCTTCGACTCGTGACTGGCGCGGCCGACATACTCGCCGCCTTGCGAAACCTGGTCGCGGTAGGCGGTCAGCAATTCGAGGGCCGTGTAGGCGTCGGGCGGCGCGGCCAGGACGGCCGTGAAGTCGCCCGCGAGACGCCGTTTCACCTTCGCGGGCAGATTCAGCCGGGCGGACTCCGCGACCAATCCGTAGGCCGCCGCGGCCCGCGGGCCGGCCGCGAACGCCTGTGAAAGGTGCTCCTCCGCGGCGGACGTGTCACCGGCTTTGAACGCGATCGCCGCGTCCAGCGCGAGACCTGCAGCGTCGGCGCGTCCCTCCCGCAGGGTCCGGGCGGCGGCGAGTTCGGCCCGTGCCACGGCGACCTGCCCGGCGACGGCGTGTTCCCGGGCCGCGCCGCGGTGCGCGTCGGCCAGCCGGTCGCGGAGCCGGGCGTCGAGCGTGTTGACGGCCGCGGCCCGCCGCAGGTATTCGCGCGCCGCCGTCGCGTCGCCCGCTTGCTTCGTCAGATCGGCGAGCGCCTCCAAGGTCGGCACGTGGTCGGGAAATTGTTCTAAGAGCGCCTCGCCGGCGGCTCGCACTCGGTCGGGCTTCCGGCAGCGGCGGTAGTAGTCGAAGAGGTCTTCATGAGCCTCGCGCAGATCAGGGGCGAGTGTCAGCGCGCGCCGGAAGCATTCCTCCGCGGTCGGCTTGAATCGCCGGGGCCGGTCGAACAGCCGGTCGTCGACCGTGTGATCGACGGCGTTGCGGCCCATGCGGCACCAGACGAGCGCCCGCGCCCGGGCGAGTTCGGCGGCCGACCAGGCCGGAAGGTGGGCGAGCGTCTTTTCGTACTTCTGCCAGGCCT
>DATJGQ010000188.1:0-2869 GCA_035494815.1 Gemmataceae bacterium | reverse complement strand
ACAGCCACGCGCCGAATGAATGGCCCGGCCGAGTGACGAGCGGCGGGAAGAGCGTCGCGGGCAACCGCCGCGCGACCAGAAACAGTCCGCCGAGGAGCACCCACCAGATCGACAGCGCCCCGGCCATGAAGTAGACGAAGGTCAAGAACTCAGATAGCCCTCGCGGTAATTCGAGCCCCGCCCGGATTGTGTCGCGGTTGTGTCGCCAGACCTCGTCGGCGACCGCGCCGCCCACGCCGAGCGGCCACAAAAGTAGACCGAGCATCAGCGGCGCGCTGACGATCAGCAGCGGCGGATAGATCAGCCATTTCTGCCCCCCGAGCGATTGCCCCGCGTCCCGCGCCCGCGCGAGAGCCGCACGGCCCACCAAATAGCTCGCCGGCAGCAAGACGACCAACAGCGGGAACAGGAACACGCCGACCAGCAACAGACCAAAAGTGATGTACGCCAGCCGCCAATCGTCCGGCCCGTGGCGCAGGCGATCGGTCGCAACCCGAACGCGTCGGCCGACGGCGGCCGGACGCGTCCGCACCCAGTCGAAGCCGCGCCGCCAGACCGGACGATCCTCGTCAGCGACCCATTGCTCCGGCCGGCCCAGACGCGCCAGAACCGCCTCGAGTTGATCCAGCCGCACCCACCCCGAGCCGGGCGGGAACTCGGCCGCGATGTGGGCGCGGACGTCCTGTTCAATGTCGTCGGGGCTGACTTCGGCACACCCGGCCAGCGCCGCCCGCGCGTGGGCCAGGTACTCGTCGAATCGCATCTGGGCCTCGGGGGTGAACCGCGGCATCAACTCGGGAGCTACGCTCGTCATTTCCGTCCCTCCCCACTCAAGCTATCAATCCCGCCGCGAACGGCGCGCCAGTGCTCCAACATGCGGGCCACCAGTTGTCGGCCGTGCGGCGTCAATTCGTAATACTTCCGGGCCGGCCCCTCGCTCGACTCGACGAGTGCGGTCGTGACCAGCCCCTCCTTCTTGAACCGGCTCAGCATCGGGTAGACCGTGCCTTCGCTCATCACCAATCCGTCGATGTCGCGCAGTTGCTTGACGAGGTCGTACCCGTAAAGCCGCTCACCGCGGAGAGCGCAGAGGACGCAAAACTCCAGCGTTCCTTTGCGGAGTTGCGTCGTCCAGTTGTCGAAGAAATCCGTCTCCATGCGGCCAGTATCTTGTATCGCAAGGTACTTGTCAATGGGCTATTCGCGGGCGATGCGAGATTATTTGGAATTCGTTCGAATCGTGTCAGGATTTAGCCGTTTGCGGCTTAGCGTCCGCTCGCATCGCCGCAGGCGGCGAACGCCGGCAGCCAGCGCCCGAGCGACTCCATTGGCAGGCCGACGACATTTGTCACGCTGCCCTCGACGGTGAGTAGCGGGTCGCCTTCCTCGCGGATGGCGTACGCCCCGGAGCAGCCGACCCATTGCCGCGTCTTCAGATACTCGTCGATTTCCGTTTCCGTCAGCGGTCTCATGCGAACGCGGCTCAACTCCTGCCACGCGAGTTGCACGTCGTCGGGCCGCCGCCATAGACACACGCCCGTCCACAACTCGTGCACGCTGCCGGCGAGCATTTTGAGGATACGGCGGGCGTCGGCCTCGTCTTCGGGTTTCAGGACCGGCCGGCCGTGCATCCAGCCGACCGTGTCTGCCGCGAGGACGATGCCGTCGTTCACTGTCGCCGCGACGGCGGCGGCCTTGAGCCAGGCGATCTCTTGGACGTAGCTCCGCGGGTCGCCGTTGCCGGCCTCGATTGGCTCCTCGATCGACGCCGGCTGAACGGTGAACGTGTAACCGTAACGAGTGAGTAAGTCACGCCGGGCGGGAGAGCCGCTGGCGAGGATCAGGCGGGGCGAGCCGGGCGAACTTGCGTCGGCCATGCGGACAAGACCTCGTCCAATCGCGGCCAGAGTCGGTCGGGCGTCAACTCACTCATGCAGGACAGGTGATCGCAACGGCGGACGTAACTTGCCCGACAGGCAACCGTCGTGGCCACTGCGCCGTTCGTCGCGCCGTACGGCCCATGCCGGCGGACGTCGGTGCAAGTATAGGGAGCGATGACCGGCCGGCCCAGCGCCGCCGCGAGATGCAGCGGCCCGCTGTCGTTGGCGAGTACGACGTCCGCGCGGCTGAGGATCGCGGCGAGCTGCGGCAGCGTCGTCCGGCCGCTCAGGTCGAGCGACGGCCCGGGAAGGAGGGCGGCGCAGCGTCGAGACAGCAGTGCCTCGTCCCGGCTGCCGACGAACACCACCGAGCCGCCCGAGCGACGAATCGCGTCTTTTGCGAGCGTTGCGAAATGTTCCGGAGACCAGCGCTTGGTGAGCCAGCGGGCGCCGACGGCGAGGAGCAACCAGGGGCGGGCCAGGCACGACAGCTGACTATCGGCCCACGCGAGGCCCGCGGGGTTGAGCGGAATGTCGAAACGCTTCGGTCCGTCGCCGGCGCCGAGTACGGCGGCGACGCGCCAATATCGATCGACGGCGTGTGCGTTCCAGTCGTCGGGGACCACGTCGGTGTAAAAGAAGGTCGCCCCTTCGCGACCGCTCGATAAGCCGATACGCCGGGCGGCCCCGGTGACTGCTGCCATCAGGCCCGTCCGCAGCAACCCTTGCAGATCAATGACGAGGTCGAAACGGGCCGCTCGCAATCGCCGGGCGAAGCGAATTACCTTGATGGCGCTCTTCGTCGCACCTCGGTCAAATGGCAACGTCGCGTCGAGGGCGATATGGCCGCGGAGGAGCGGCTCGTAGGAGCGGTTGACGACCCAGGTGATGTGCGCGTCCGGAAAGCGCGACCGGAGCGCGGCAAGGACGGGCAAGGCGTGGACGATGTCGCCAAGGGCACTCGGTTTGATCAACGCGATGCGCCGCGG
>DATJGQ010000187.1:0-7021 GCA_035494815.1 Gemmataceae bacterium | reverse complement strand
GACCGAGCCCTCGGAGCACTGGGCTTTCCGTACGGTCGGCAAATCGCCGGTGCCCACCGTGAAGGACGGGCGTTGGCCGCTGGCGGACCTTGACCGCTTCGTACTGGCGAGGCTCGAAGCCACTGGACTGAAGCCTGCACCACCGGCCGACAAGCGGACCCTGCTTCGCCGAGTGACTTTCGACCTGACCGGGCTGCCTCCAACGCCGGAGGAGGTCAACTCCTTCCTAGAAGATAAGACGGCGGGAGCATTCGCGAAAGTGGTGGAACGCCTGCTGGCCTCGCCGGCCTACGGCGAGAAATGGGGCCGCCGCTGGCTCGACGTAGCCCGCTACGCGGACTCGAACGGCATGGATGAAAACCTCGCCTACGTGAACGCGTGGCGTTACCGCGACTGGGTCATCAGGAGCTTCAACGCCGATAAGCCGTACGACGCGTTCGTTCGCGAACAGATAGCGGGTGATCTCATCTCGGGGGGAACCGAAGCTGAACGCGTTGATCGGCTCATCGCAACCGGCTTCCTCGTCATCGGACCCAAAATGCTAGCGGAAGATGACCCGGTCAAGATGCGGATGGACATCATCGACGAGCAACTGGACACGCTTGGCCAGGCATTCATGGGACTGACGATCGGCTGCGCGCGTTGCCACGATCACAAGTTCGACCCGATCACGATGGCCGACTATTACGGGCTGGCGGGGATCTTCTATTCGACCAGGACGATGCGGAACCACTCGGTCGTTGCCGCGTGGAATGAGCGGCCGATCGGGTCGCCCGCGGCCGTCGCAGCACTCGCTCGACACGAAAAGAGGCTGGCCGCGGCGCGGGCCGACCTCGCTGCCGTGCAGAAGCCGGCGTCGGCGGCGGTCGTGGGGTTCACTTCGGCCGCTTTGGCGCAGATTATCCGCGACCGCGTGGCGGATATCGAAAAGGCGAAGCCGCCGGTGGATGAGGCGATGGCCGTGGAGGACGCGAAGGGAGAGAACTTGAGGGTCCATCTCCGCGGAAACCACCTCAGGCTCGGAGCGGAAGCACCGCGACGGTTTCCGCGGGTCATCGCCGGTGACAAGCCGCTGTCACTCGGCGCTGACCGGAGCGGTCGGCACGAGTTCGCGGAGTGGCTCACGCGCCCCGAGCACCCGCTCACGGCGCGAGTCCTGGTGAACCGCGTGTGGACCGGGCATTTCGGAGCGGGCCTCGTGCGCTCGCCGGACAACTTCGGGCGGCTCGGCGAACGCCCCACGCATCCCGAACTACTCGACTGGCTCGCGGCGGAGTTTGTTGCGAACGACTGGTCCATCAAGCACCTCCACCGGCTGATCGTCACGTCCGCCACATACCGGATGAGTTCGCGGCCAGACCCCGATGCTCTTCTGAAAGACCCCGAGAATCGGCTGCTGTCGCACTTCGGCATCCGCAGGCTGGACGCCGAGGAGACTCGCGACGGCATGCTCGCGATCTCGGGCCAGCTCGACCGCACCATGGGCGGGACGCTTTTGAAGGCCACCCCGCGGCAGTACGTCACCAGCACCGCGAATCGGAACTACGACGGCTATTCGCACCCGCGGCGCTCGGTGTACCTCCCAGTTGTCCGCAGTGCGGTCTACGACGTATTCCAGACGCTCGACTTCCCCGACCCCTCCGTGACCAACGGTCAGCGCACCGCGACCACGATCCCTACGCAGGCCCTCCTCATGCTCAATAGCGCACTGGCGGACCAGACCGCGGAGGCACTCGCGAGATCGGTCTTGGAAGTCAACGGCGACGAAGCGGCCCGAGTGCGCGAAGCCTACCGCCGGGTGCACGCACGCACCCCGACGGTCGTGGAACTCGACAGGGTACTTGTGTATCTGAAGAAGTCCGCTGCGGCGGGCGACCCGAAGTTGACGCCCGACGAACGGCGATTCCGGGCATGGCGCGGTCTGTGCCGAGTACTGTTCGCGTCCAATGAGTTCGTGTTCGTGGAGTGATTGCAATGCCGCCACCGAGTCGACGGGAGCTGCTCCGCACGTCCGCCCTGGGCTTCGGCTGGCTGGCGCTGGCCGATCTGCTCGCGGCGGCCGAACCGGCTCCCGCGCCGCGCACGGCCGGGGCGCTCGACCCGCTCGCGCCGCGGACGCCGCACTTCAAACCGCGCGCGAAGCGGGTCATCTTCCTGTTCATGCACGGCGGCCCGTCGCAGGTGGACACGTTCGATTACAAGCCGAAACTGGTCGCCGACGACGGAAAGCCGTTACCGTTCCCGAAGCCGCGGGTCGTGTCGAGCGCGACGGGCAGCCTGCTCAAGTCGCCGTTCGCGTTCAAGCAACACGGGCAAAGCGGGGCGTGGGTGTCGGAACTGTTTCCGCACGTGGCCGGGCGAGCGGACGACCTCTGCTTCATCAAGTCGATGCACGGCTCGAATTCGCGCCATGGTGGAGCCTTGTTGGAACTGCACACGGGATCGGACACTTTTGTGCGGCCGAGCATAGGGTCCTGGATCACGTATGGCTTGGGAACCGAGAACCGCGATTTGCCCGGCTACGTTACGATTTGCCCCACGCTCACGCATGGCGGCGCGAATAACTATTCGTCCGCGTTCCTGCCCGCGATGTATCAGGCGACGCCGCTCGGAAACTCGGGGACACCGTCCAGCCAGGTCACAGTGCCGTTCGTGAAGGGCACCACATCCCCCGCGCAACAACGGTTGGAACTCGACCTGCTCGCCGACCTCGAACGCCAGCGCATGAGTGCTTCCGATGCCGCGGTGGAGGGGCGCATCCAGTCCTTCGAGATGGCATTCCGCATGCAGAATGCCGCCCCCGCGGTACAGGACCTCTCGAAGGAGACCGCCGAGACCCACAAGCTCTACGGGATCGACGACAAGGCAACTGAGAACTTCGGCCGGCAGTGCCTTATCGCCCGCCGGTTCGCGGAGGCCGGGGTGCGGTTCGTGCAGTGCACGCACAGCTATAAGTGGGATCAGCACGACAATCTCAAGCGTGACCACACTAACAACGCCCGGGAGGTGGATAAGCCAATCGCTGGGCTACTGACCGACCTGAAACGTCGAGGAATGCTGAAGGATACACTGGTCATCTGGGGCGGCGAGTTCGGCCGAACGCCTGTCGCGCAGGGCAAGGACGGCCGCGACCACAATCCGCACGGCTTTACAATGTTCCTCACCGGCGGCGGCGTGAAGGCCGGTTTCTCTCACGGCTTGACCGACGACTATGGCTACTTTGCCACTGAAGACAAAGTTCATATTCACGACCTACACGCAACCATCCTCTACCTACTCGGGCTGGACCACGAAAGGCTGACATACCGGCACGCCGGCCGAGACTTCCGGTTGACTGATGTCCACGGCACTGTCGTGGAGGAACTCTTGGCTTGATCGTCAGCGGCAACTCCGCCGTGAGCGGCACTGGCGGCGGCATCCATGCCGATAAAGCGACGCTGACCGACAGCACCGTCAGCGGTAACTCGGCCAACGACGACCCGCGGGTGATTCAGGGGCCACTTCCGTCCGAGCCGATCCCGCGCGGCACGGCTGCGGCCGGGTTGCTCGCTCACGTCATTGTGTCGAAGTACTGCGACCACCTACCACTGTACCGCCAGGAGGCGATCCTCGGCCGCCTCGGGTGGACCGTGACTCGGTCCACCCTCTGCGACCAACTGATGGCGTGCGCTGGGGTGCTCGAACCGCTATACCGACTGATTTGCGACCGGGTCCGGGCGTCGGCATCACTGCACACCGACGACACCCCGGTGGCGCTGCTCGCGCCGCGGCGGACGGCCCACGCCTGGGCGTATGTCGGGGATGCCGCCAACCCGTACACCGTGTTCGACCTGCCCGTCGGACGAGGCCAGGAGGTTACGGCGGCATTCCTGAAGGACTTCAAGGGGTTCTTCCAGGCCGACGGGTACGCCTGGATACAACCCGGTCGTCGCGGCCGGGGCGACGTCGGTCGGGTGCTGGGCACATGCGCGCAGGTACTTTTTCGGCGCCGGATTGTCCGACCCGGAGCGGAGCCACGAGGCGCTAACCCGTGTCCGCGCCCTGTACGCGATCGAGCGCGAGGCGAAGGAGAAGGGTTTGACCGGAGTCGTCCTCGCCGCCTACCAGCAACGGCATTCGGCACCGGTCCTCGCGGCGTTCGCCGAGTGGCTGGTGGAGCAGCGACCGCGGGTGTTGCCGAAGTCCACAATCGGGGGAGCCTTCACATATGCCTTGAATCAGTGGTCACCCTCGGCGCGTACGTGACCGACGGGCGACTGACGATCGACAACGCACCGGCCGAGCAGGCGATCCGCCCGCTCTGTGTGGGACGCCGCAACTGGCTTCATCTCGGCGGGGACGGCGGGTTGCAGCCGACAGCCGTTCTGCTCAGCGTCACCGCATCCGTCAAGCGGCACGGGATCGACCCGTGGGCGTATCTGAAGCACGTCCTGACCGAATTGCCGGCCCGCACCGCGGGAGCCGACGTCGCCGATCTGCTCCCCGACGTGTGGACTCGCTCACGGGCAGGTCCGGCCGCTCTGGCCGGTTGAAGCAGCATTGACGAGCCGCGGCGGTCCTCGCTGCGACCCTGGAACCAGGTACGCGGGCACGTAACGAACGACACGTTGTGGTCGAGCGCGACCTCGCCGGCCGCCTTTCTCAATCGTCATCCTGGATCGTGCCGATGCCGCGATTCTTGGTGAAGAGCGAGTTGCTGCTGTTGCCGAACAGGTCCAGGTAGAAGTACTCTTTGGCTTCCTTCTTGTTGTCGCCCTTGACTTCGATTGTGATCGTCTTCGTCGTCTCGCCGGGCGCGAAGGTCAGCGTGCCGGTCTTATCGGCATAGTCGTTGTCACTCGTCTTCGCCGTGCCGTCCACGGTGCGGTACGACATCGTCACCGGCTGATCATAGGAGGCCGAAAGGATGACCGTGAAGATGAACAGCGTCGTCTTCTTGCCGTTGCCTTCCTTCTTGGTCACGTCGCTGATGCTGATGCGCGGCTCGTTGTCGAGGATGGTGGCGAGCCCCTGGGCGTCGCCGATCGTCCCATTTATCGGGGCGCTGAGGTTGACGGCAAAGGTTTCGGTCGGCTCGGCGAGGCGGTCGCCCTTGACCGCGACCGTGAACGTCTGGCTGGTCTGTCCGGCCGGGATGGTCACGTCCCCGCTCGCGGCCTGGTAGTCGCTGCCGGACGCGGCGGTGATGTCCTCCGTGTCGTAGTGGACCGTCACGTCAACGTTGGAGGCGTACAAGAGGGTCAGTGTGAAGGTGGCGTTGACCGTGCCGGTGTTGCCTTCCGTGACCGCCACATCGCTGACGGAGGCCGGCGGCGGAACGAACGGCCAGGACTGGTCGTTGATCAGGACCGAGGCGTAGGTCGTGGCGAGGTCGAGCCAGCCGTCGCCGTTGAAGTCGCCGGCCGCCAGCGCAGTGGCGCCCGGGCCGGCGGCGAAGTTCTCCGCGATCGCGAAGGTGCCATCCCCCCGGCCAAGAAGGATGCTGACGTTGTCGCCAGCGCTGTTCGCCGTGGCGATGTCGAGCCGGGTGTCGCCGTTGAAGTCGCCCAGGACGACGGAGTTGCCGCTGGCGACGTAGTTCTGGGCGGCTGCGAATCCGAAGTACCCAGTGGCGTTGCCCAGCAGCACGCTGACGGTATTTAGGTTCACAGTCACCAGGTCGATCTTGCCGTCGGCGTTCACGTCTGCGGCGGCCACGGACCTGGCATTGTTTCCGAACCCGGGAGTAGTCCAGAAGTTGCCGTTGCCTTTGCCCAGCATCACATCGACATTCCCCCAAAGGGAGGAGATCGAGGCGAAGTCGAGTTTGCCGTCGCCGTCGAAGTCCGCCACGGCCGCGGACGTGTGGAACGAGTGATTCCCCATGGCGCCGAGTTCGGACGCGATCGGCGCCGCGAATGAGCCGGTGCCGGTGCCCAGCAGCACGTTGACGTAGCCTTCGTCGCGGGCGGGGTAGGGTTCACCGTCGACAGGGTCATAGCCCGCCGGCACATAGATGTTCGACGTCACGCCGAGATCGAGCTTGCCATCGACATTGAAGTCGCCCACGGCCACGGATTGCGCGTTGCCGGCGACGCCGAGGTTAGTGGCCGGCTGGAAAGTGCCATTGCCGTTGCCCAACAGCACAATCACGTCTTCGGCGTTGGCGGTGACGAGGTCGAGCTTGCCGTCGGCATTGAAGTCGCCGACCGCGAGAGATTGCGGGCCGGTGCCGGTGGCGGAAGGCTGAGCCGTCTGGAAGGTGCCATCGGCATTGCCCAGGAGCACGCTGACGGTGTGGTCGCCAGCGTTCGCCGTCGCCAGGTCGAGCTGGCCATCGCCGTTGAAATCCGCCGTCACAACGACTTGAAGGCTTGTGCCGGCGTAGCTCACGGGGGCGAGGAAGGCCGGCACACAGCGATCTTCCAGGAGCTCGACGTTTGGCCGCTGCGTCGCGGCTCGAAGCGAGCCCCGGCGCCGGTCATGGCGCTGGCCCCAGCCCGGCGCCAGGATGGATCGGAGGTTGTGCAGCCAACTGTGGACTGACATGGTCGGTTCTCCCATTTCGAAGTTGGTCTGCGATTCAATTGTGGGACATCACCCCAGCACGCAGACTGAGCGCTAGGGCGGTGCCGGGCCGGTGGGGGGCTTGCTTGGCGGTAAGGACCCCACCTGCCGCTTGAGGTATCAACACATCATGAGGACTGACTGACCCTCACGGTCTTTGTCGGCCCTCATGAGGGCCGACACGCGCCCGACTGTCGCGCCTGCGAGGTTCGACCACGCCCGACCTCAGTCGTCGTTGAGGTCGTCTTCATCCACGGGAAGCAGGTAATTCTCGAGGATATACGAGCCGACGTGCTTACCCTGGCGAGCCCCCACCTCCTGGTCGAAGCGGAAGTGGATGCCGCCGTAGATCCGGGCGTCATCGATGTCGTCGGTGATCTGGCTCCAAGCGGTGTAGTTGAGGACGATCCCAGGCAATCCGGGATTGGTGAGGGTGATGGCCAGGCGGCGCTTGCCGAAGGCCCGCTCGAGTACT
>DATJGQ010000186.1:0-3457 GCA_035494815.1 Gemmataceae bacterium | reverse complement strand
CTTGTCGCCGACTTTCACGAGCACGTCCACGTCCGCGGTCGCCGGAACGAGCACGTCCGTCCGCGAACCGAACTTAATCATGCCGAACCGCTCGCCGGCCTTCACCTCGTCGCCGGGTTTGAGGACGCAGACGATCCGCCGCGCAATCGCGCCGGCGATCTGCTTGACGCGGATCGGCTGCCCCGTCGCCGCGTCGGTCATGTCGATCCAGAGTTGCTCGTTGCGGGCCGCACAATCCGCGTGACGGGCGTCCAAATACTCACCGCGGAAATAGCGGACGTCGGTGACGCGGCCGTTGCGCGGCACCCGATTGACGTGCACGTTGAATATCGACAGGAAGATACTCACTCGCAGCGCCCGGCCGCCGGCGAAATCGCTGTCTTCGACCGTTTCGATGTGGCTGACGGTTCCGTCCGCCGGGCTGACCAGCGCGGCCGGGTCCGTCGGCACGACGCGCGGCGGGTCCCGGAAGAACCAGACGGCCTCGGCGATCAATAGCCAAGCCGCCGCATTCGCGATCGCGAACACCCAGGCGAGCTGAGGGAACGCATAGGCTAAGGCGAGGAACAGGCCGCCCAAAACGACCAGGACCGTCGTGAAACCGACTAGTTCGGCGTAACCCCAGCGGGCGAAGCCGAGCTGCTCGCGGTACGCGTACACGTCGTCTTCCGGCCGGAACAAGTAACCGCAGACGTTCCGCACGAACTTGAGATCGCGCGGGTCGATGACGTCGTGCGGGCAGCCGGGGCACTTGCCCTGCCGCCGTTGCCGCCAACGAGCGACGTGCGCGGGCCGGAACCGCCGCAGATACCCGCGGCGAAGGCGTCCCCAGGCGAGTTCGCAGCGGACGAAAAAACCGACCCCGCCGGGTTGCACGCCCTGGGGGGCTTCCGGCGGGGGTAGGGGACAGGTCGTACTCGGGCCGGCCATACGGGCAGCATACGGCCACCGCTAAACTGCGGCTAGCGAGGCGGCGGTTGCGGCGGCATGACGGCGTTCCGCTGGGCGCGCAGACGTTCGAGGATACTGCTCCGCGGCGGGGCGGGCACCTCGCCCGGTTGGCCGTTTTCTGCATCCCCGACAGTGCCCTCAGGCACGAGCATCGACGTCTGGAGCCGCCCGAGCTGCGACCCCGATAGCCGTACCGCCGGCGCGGGCACCGCACGCGGCGACCCCGGCGGCGCCTCACCCGTCGAAGAATAGATCGCCGACGAGTGCGGCGACGCCACCGACGCGAACACGCGCGACGGTCGCTCCGGCGGCTTCTCGGCCGCCGGCTGCGGCGGTGCGGCCTTGCTGAACATCTCCTGGATCTCGTTCTCCCGGACGAACCGGTTCATCTGCAGGAAGTCGATCTGGCGGTACGGCAGGAAGAACACCCGACCGTCGTCCGTGCTGCCTTGCACGCGGCCGCGGAAGACGAGCACGGATGGCTCGGTGCGCAGGATCACCTCAATATTCAGGTCGATCCCGCCCACGGTCGTCAGAACGAGGATGTTCTGCTGCTCCGGTGGGATCAGATGAAACAGTTCGATCCAATCGGTGTTTTGCATTGTAGTTGCGTCGAATCCGCGTGCCCTGAATTCCGATTGTGCCTCTAGCTTAGCTCATGGTTAGCGCGAAACGAGGGAGGTGTGGCCGCATCGCGGGTTTTTTTGGCGAGCGTTCGTGCGAGCCGTGGAAACGGCGAAACGTCCGCCTGAAGTTTCGGCGGTCACTTCAAAACCCGGCGGCGGGCCTGACGGTGAGCTTGACTTGTTTGCCGTCGCGGCGGACCGTCACATCGACCGCCTGTCCCGGCTTGATCGCCTCGGCGGCGCGGTAGCAGTCATTGGCACTGTCCGTCCACCGGCCGTCGACGGTCAACAGGCGATCGCCCGCTTTCAGGCCGGCGCGGGCCGCGGCGCTTGCCGGCAGGACGTCCGCCACTGTCAACCCGGGCTCGTCGTCGTCCGCCTTCTTGTCGGCAAGTCGGAGCCCCCATTGGGCGGCCGGCGTGAGGATTTTCACCGGCGGCTCCTTGGCCCCGGGCATGCGCGACATCATGATCATGAGCACGTTGTGCACGACGTCGGACGGCTCGAAGCCGTTTGGTGCGAACGTGATCTTCTGTGCCTGGTAATCGATCGTCGTCCGGTGTCGGGCGAACAGCGGAAAGCCGACGAGGCCGTCGATCGGGCCGAACATTTCCGCCATCGCCAGGATTGTCGGATGGTCCATGATGATGGCCGGCTGATCCGCCACGACGAGTCCGCCGAGTTCCATTTTGTCGATCAGGATCTGCTGGGCCGCCGACAACGGTGAGCCGTTTTTTGGCCGCTTGATGTTCGGCCCCAGGAGGTCGGCCTCTTTGGCGATGCGGACGCTCAGCATGTTGACGGGCGCGCCGGTGTCAAAGATCAGCCGGTAGGGCCCCTTGCCGTTGATCTTCGCCCGGACCGCGATGTGGCCGCTGAGGAGTTCGCCCTTCTTGAGAATCTCGAAGGACACGCTCGCGGACGCCGGCTCGGCGGCCCCCACGGGGGCAGACGACCCGACGATGACGAGGACGGCGACGAGGAGACTTCGGCGAGTCATAGCCCACTCCCAAGTTCGACGACGATCTCGCGGTCGTGGCCGTCGCGGTCGATCGTGATCGAAAGCTTGGCGCCTTCGCTCATCGTGGCGACGATCGCACCCGCGTCGGCCACCGACGCGACGCGTTTCTCGGCCATCGACTTGACGCGATCGCCCGCCCGCAGCCCCGCGTTGTCCGCCGGTCCGCCGGCGAGGACGCGCGTCACTTTCACGCCGTTCTCGCCCGCGGCGGCCAGTTCGGCGCCGAGGAACCCGCGCGGCGCGACGGCGAGGTTTGGTTTCACGCCGATCATGCCGCCGGCGAACTTCATCAACCGCCCGACGAGCTCGAGCCCGGCAGGCCCGCCTCGGCCACCGACGCGCCCGGAGAGGGCGGGCGATTCGAACTCCAGCGGTGTCCACGCGAGCTTGTCCCGGTTGAAGTCGTACTCGATGCGGTAGCGCGACAGCACGTTGTAGCCGATCACGCCGTGCAACTCGACGCCGGCCAGACCCATGCCGTTGATCCCGTCCATCTGGAACAGGTCCATGACGCGGCCTTTGCACTTTTCGATGACCACGCCGCCCTCGATCTCGAAACGATCGAGCGTGGACAGGCCTTCTTTGTTGACTCGGACGCCTGCTTTGTCGGCGACCTTGGTCGCGACGAAGAGTGCCGGGGCGCCGGTGTCCACGATGAAATTGAAGGGGCCCTTGCCGTTGATCTTCGCCCGGACGTGGACGTGATTGGTCGCGGTGAGCCGGTACGGCACTTGGATCGGTTTCGCGGGCGGCTTGTCGTCGGCGGCGCGGACGGGCAGCGCGATCAGGACGGTCGTCACTGCGGTAAGACAGAGTCTCATATGGTCCCGGCGAGCGTCGCGGCGTAAGCGCGACGTGG
>DATJGQ010000185.1:0-2846 GCA_035494815.1 Gemmataceae bacterium | reverse complement strand
CCGACACGCCGCCCGTTTTTCTGGCACACGGCGGCGCCGATCCGGTCAGTCCGCCCGAGCATAGCGTGATCATGTACCTGGCCCTGCTCCGCGCCGGCGTCCCGGCGGAGCTACACGTCTACGCCGGCTCCCTGCACGGCTTCGGCGCCCGGCCCATCAACAAGACCTGTGGAATGTGGACCCGTTCCTGCGCCGACTGGATGCAGCAGCAGGGATTCCTCAAGGCGAACTCCCCGTGAGTCCGGCTGCTTGCGATTCCGTGCGCTGAAATTGAATTACTGACGACGGCCAAATCCTGAAGAGGAAGCACTATGTTCGTAGCAATCTTATCGACGGTTCTTTTCTCGGCTTCCGGCGCGGACACCGCGCTCGAGCCTTGGGCGTCGAAGGCTCAACCAAGTGATGTGGCCAAGAGCCATGTCGAGAACATCGGCACCGGCGAGCACAGGTACACCGTCGTGCATGGCGGCACGATGGACGGCACGAACTGCCGCTCCCCGATGGGCTGCGGCATGAATCGCGAAGGGGCCATCGAGCAAACCTGGCAGTCGAACCGCGCCGTGCGAATGGAGAACGTCGGTCAAACCGACGTCGTCGATCCCTGGCTCTCGAACGGGCGAAACAACTTTCGCAATATCCAGGAGATCGTGGCGTCGGCGGTCACTTCCGGGATGAGCGACGCGGAGAAAGCCCGGGCCCTCTGGTATCAGCAGATCTCACAACGTTACCACACCGCTGCCGGCGGCGAGGATCTCGGCGACCCGGTGAAGGTGTTCAACAGCTATGGCCTCAACCCCTGCGGGAAGGACGCCATGATGATGGGCGGCCTGTGGAAACAGGTGGGACTGAAGGGAGCGCCCGTTCGGCTGGTGGGCCACGCCATCGCACAGGTCAATTACGACGGCGACTGGCACGTGATGGACGGCGACCTGGGCATGATCTATTTGCTTCGCGACAACGAGACGCTCGCCAACGACCGGCAATTGGCCCGCGACCACGACCTGGTGAAGCGAACGCACACGATGGGTATCCTCGTGGACGACAACCGCGCTAGAGACGAACGTGCGGCGGCGATGTTCGTGAGCGAAGAGCCGATCCAGGGAAACCGGGCGTGCAAGCAGGACACGACCATGACGATGACCCTTCGCCCCGGCGAGGCGATCGTCTGGCGCTGGGGTCACCTGAAGCCCGCCAAATACATGGCGCCTAACCAATTCCTCTACCCGGACAACATCTGCAACGGCCTGTGGGAATACCGGCCCGACTTCAGCGGCGACGTGTGGAAGAAGGGCACGATGAAAGTAGAGAACGTCGCGTCGGGCCCCGAGGGTCTGACGGCGGAAAACGGCCGAACCGGCACGGTTGTCTGGAAGATCGCCGGCCCTTATCCGCTGGTCGGCGGCCGGCTCGAAACGGAAGCCGAAGGCGCGAAGTTCGCCGTTTCGCCCGACGGCAAACAATGGACAAACATCGCCGGCGGGAACTTTGACACGTTCTTTCCGCTTCAGGGTAATCCCTATTACCAATATCAACTCCGCTGCGAACTCCCCGCCGGGGCCAAGTTGAAGCGACTCGCGGTCAAGAACGATCTGCAGATGGCCCTCTTGGCGCTGCCCGAGATGGTGGTCGGAGAGAACGGCTTCACGTACACCGACAAGTCGTCCGGGGAGCGGAACGTGCGGATCACGCACGAGTGGGTCGAGCGATCCACCAACAAACCGCCGGAAGCTCCGGAGGCGGTCTATCCACCCGACGGCGGCCTGGCCGACGGGACCGACTTCGCTTTCCGCTGGAGCATGCCGAGCGATCCTGACGGCGACAAGATCGCCGACTATCACTTCGTGCTCGCCAACCGCCCGGACATGCGGTGGCCCCTGTCGACGAATTTCGACAAGTTAATCTCGCGGACCGCGGACAAGCGCAGCGCACAATACACGTTGCCGAGCGCCGGCCTGCTCACCGGCGGCAAGACGTATTACTGGCGCGTACAGGCCAAGGATTCCAAGGGCGTGTGGGGACCGTGGAGCAAAACGTTCAGCTTCACGTGCGAGGCGCCGAATTATCCGCAGGAGGTGGCGCTCAACTACGAAAAAGACAAGGCGGTCGGCGTTCTGACGTGGAAGGCCAACCCGACCGGCCGGCAGGCGGTCAAGTACCGCGTGTACGGCAGCAACGAGAAGGGCTTTTCAGTGAGCGACGTCCCCTACAAAGTGGCCGTCGGGACCTCGCAGGAATTGCAGCCCGAGTTTCCGGCGAACTTCATCGCCGAGACCACGGCCACCGAGCTGGTAGTGATGGGCGACGGCGTCGAATCGCCCAATGCCAATCAAACGTACTATCGCGTGGTTGCCGTCGACGCCGAGGGCAAGCGGAGCGGGCCTTCCGACTACGCCGAGGCCCCGCGGCCGACGATTTATGGTAAGCCGGCAAGCGCGGCCAACGTTGGCTCCGAGTACCGCTCTCAACTGCAGGCCAACCGCTCGCTGGGTGACCTGCGGCTGCGGATCGTCGATCGCAAGGAGACCGCCAATTTCTGGGACGTCGAAAAGCCCATGTTCGCCATCGCCGAGGGGCCGGCCTGGCTGAAGATCGATCCGACCACCGGCTTGCTCTCCGGTACGCCCGACGCCGCAGGCAAGGTCGACGTCGCGGTCACCGTGACGATCGACCAAGAAGTGCGCAAGCTGGACGACGGCCCACTCGGCTGGGGCATCGAGAAGGTGCTCTCAACCTCGACGGAGCGGGTGGGCAGCGCCACGCGGAGATATTCAATCGAAGTAAGCCGCTAAATCACCGCGCGCGATTCAGCTGCGCCATCGGGAGACGCCGTTTGGTTGCGTGCAGAT
>DATJGQ010000184.1:0-2798 GCA_035494815.1 Gemmataceae bacterium | reverse complement strand
CGCGACGACGTGCCCGTTGAGAGTTCGCCGACGCGCTACGCCCTGTACGCCGCCCTCTTTCCCCACCTGATCGCCGGACCGATCGTCCGCTACCGCGACCTGGCCGATCGACTGGGCGACCGGATCATCACGCCGGACGGTTTCGCGGAAGGCGTCCGCCGGTTCGTGATCGGGCTGGGGAAGAAGGTGCTGCTGGCGAACACGGTCGCCACGGCGGCCGACGACATCTTCGGACTCCCGACGGCCGCGCTCGGCGCCGGTGCCGCGTGGCTCGGCCTGGCCTGCTACAGCCTGCAGATTTACTTCGACTTCTCCGGCTATTCGGACATGGCGATCGGGCTGGGGAAAATGTTCGGCTTCGACTTCGCCGAGAACTTCCGCCACCCGTACGCGGCCGCGAGCGTGACCGACTTCTGGCGGCGGTGGCACATGACCCTGTCGAGTTGGCTCCGCGACTACGTCTATATCCCGCTCGGCGGCAGCCGGTGCTCGTCGGGGCGGGTGCTGGTCAATCTGGTGATCGTTTTCGTCCTGTGTGGCCTGTGGCACGGGGCGGCGTGGACGTTCCTCGTCTGGGGCCTTTGGCACGGGGCGTTCCTCGTCGCCGAACGGCTCGGACTGGGTCGGGCGTTGGAGGCGGCGCCGCGGCCCCTGCGACACGTGTACACGCTGCTCGCCGTCATGGGCGGCTGGGTGCTGTTCCGGGCCGACTCGTTTCCGCACGCGGCCGGCTACTTCGCCGCGCTCGTCGGCGGCGGCGCCGGGCACGATCCAGTCTGGTCGTACGCCGGTCGCGCCGTTTGGATCGCTTTGGCGGTCGGATGCGTGGCGTCGCTGCCGGTCGGCCCGTGGCTGGGCGAACTTGGCGAGCGTCGAGGCGTCAGCCCGACGTGGCCCCGCAGCCGCTGGCGCGAGGCCGGCTGGGCGATGGCCGAGTTCGCCGGGTACTCGGGGCTGCTCTTCGGCTCGGTGCTCTGCCTGGCCGCGGGGACGTACAACCCGTTCCTGTATTTCCGCTTTTAGCAGGCGAGGCCATTTATGCGGCGCATCGCGCAATTGGCATTTGCGGCAACGTTCGTGATCGTCCTCTTCGGCGCGACGGCGGTGTCGTACGTCCGCATGGCGGCCGACCGATTCCCCTCACTGAGCTGGCGGGTGAACACCTGGCGGTGGTATCCGCCGCGGTTCGAGGCCGCATTGTCGGACCACCTGGCCGCACGCGACTCGCTGCTCGGGTGGCACGCCCGGTTCAAGCTGCACACGCTCCGGACGTCGCCCACGCCGCGGGTCTGGCTCGGCTCGGACGGCTGGCTGTTCTACAACCACTGGGCCGACATGGGGGCGGCCAACCTGCCCTCCGAATTCTTCGACCGAGCCGTCGAGCGGTGGGACAAGGTCATGCGCGCGCGCCGCGAATGGTGTGAGGCCCGAGGCATCGAGTTACGAATCGTGGTCGTGCCCGATAAGCAGACCGTCTACCCCGAGCGGCTCCCCCCCGTGGTACGCGACCGGCACGATGAGCGCCTGCTCGATCGCACGCTGGAGAGGTTGCGCGCTGAGCCGGCCGTGCCGGTCATCGACTTGCGCCCGGAGCTGCTCGCCGCCAAGGGATATGGTTCGGTGTACTATCGGAACGACACGCACTGGACGCCGATGGGCTCCTACATCGGCGCGGCCCGCGTGGTGGAAGGGTTGGCAGGGGTTCTCTCGGGCGGCGTGCCCCCGCCGTGGTTGATGGTCCGTCACGTGCTCCAACGCCGCAACCTGGGCGACCTCTGGCGGAAGGCCGGCATGCAGCCGCCCCCGCCCGAAGAGCCGGTCCTCGTGCCCGAACGTCCGGGCGTCCGCGCCCACCGGACCGGCGAGAAAGTTTCGGTCGACGACACGGTTCGCCTCAGGTACCTCGATCCGGTCGTTTGGGAGGGGGGAACGGGGCCACGGGCGGTCCTGTTCCACGATTCGTTCGCCGACTGGGAGTTCCAGTCGCTCCTCGCCGACCGCTGCGAGCGGCTTGTCTCCGTCGCGAGCTATCAGTTCATCGACGAGGTCGTGCGCCGCGAACGGCCGAAGGTGGTCGTGTGCGAGCTGGTCGAGCGGACGCTGCTGAACCTCCCGCCGTCACTGAAATAGAGCGGCTACGACTTGAGCATGCCCACTTTGCGGGCGTAGGGGAACAGCCCGCCCGCCTCGATGATCGGGGCCACCTCGCCGAGCGGCCTGAGCTTCCATTCCTCTTTGGTCGTGCGGTTGCGGAGCATTCCGGCCGCGGTATCGATTTCCACTTCGTCGCCGGTGCAGACTCGGTCGCACAGCCGCGTGTCGCACTCGAACGGGACCAGGTAGCCGCCGTTGACGGCGTTGCGAAAGAAGATGCGGGCGTAAAACTCCGCGACGACCGCCTTGATCCCTGCCGCCGCCAGCGCGACCGGGGCGTGCTCCCGCGACGAGCCGCAGCCGAAATTCTTCCCCGCGACGACGATCGAATAGGGCGAGACGAACTCGTCATCAGGCGCGTGAAACGGCACGTGCCCTTTCGGCAGACCCGACCGGTCCGGGGGCACGCTGGAGAGTGCGTACTTGCCGAACATCTTGTACTCTTCGGGGATCGCCGGGTTGAACGTCAGGTACTGCGCGGGAATGATCTGGTCGGTGTCGATGTTGTCGCCGAGGACGTATGCCTTGCCGCGGATGATGGATTGCATCGGGGGACCTCCGCCTTCAGTCTAGAAGGCGAGCGGGGTCGCGTAAGCGCCCCGAGGACTCTCAAACGTCAGTCTAGCAGGCGAGCGGGGTCGCGT
>DATJGQ010000183.1:0-4146 GCA_035494815.1 Gemmataceae bacterium | reverse complement strand
GTCTCCGAGTCGAACTCGAAGTGCACTGACTTGGCGGAGCGGATCTTCTTCTCCATTTCGTTAAAAAGCTTTTCGGCCTCATTCTCCTGGCTGTAGACGGGCGCTGCCACAAAGACAAGCGCTAACAAGGTTAAGCCACGCATCGATGTTTACTCCGATACGCCGACGTTCTCTCTAATTTGAACAATACGGATTTGCGATCCCGACTCGCAGACCCCATGTGGGCGAAGCCCCCGAAGGGCCATTGTTTTAGGGCCTCCAAGTCTCAGTCCAGGTACAAGAACTGCGAGCTGCACAGGAGCGCCTGACAGAGCGCCGCCAGGGCCTCGGCTCTGGGCTTTGGGCCGAGCTCGGAAGCATTGGTGTCCGCGGGCGGCCAGTCCGCCAGATAGGCGCGGGCGAACCGCAGCTCGCCCGCCGAGGGGGCCCGTCCGAAAACTTCCAGAAAGGCCGCGCACACGAGGTCCTTCTCGTCCCCGCGGCCGGCCCGATCGATCAACTTTTGTGCGATGTGCCGCGCCGAGTCGCGCAGCAGATCGCTGTTCAGCAAGAAGAGCGCTTGCGGCGCCACGGTCGTCTGGCTGCGGCGGCCGGACACGGTTTGCGGGTCGGCAAAGTCAAAGAGGGTAAACTCCGGCCGCAAATCGTTGCGAATCACCGGCAGATAAACGCTCCGCCGATGGCTCTCGAGCGGTTTGTGCGGCTTGTCGTTCACGCCCGTGGCCTGGTCCGGCAAGTGGGACGCCGTGGCTTCGGCGGGGGAGAGGTCGAGCTGCCCGCTGATCGCCAGGAGGCTGTCGCGCAGGGATTCCACGTCCAGGCGGCGGCGATTCGTCCGTCCCAGCAGGCGATTCTCCGGATCGACGCGGAACGCTTCGTCGCGGTGCGTCGCGCTGAGTTGATAGGTGTGGCTCAAGACGATTTCGCGAATCATCCGCTTAACCGACCAGTCCACGGCCACGAACCGCGCCGCCAGGTAGTCGAGCAATTCCGGATGCGACGGCGGTTCCCCTTGGTGGCCGAAGTCGTCCACCGTGCGGACCAGGCCCGCGCCGAAGAGGTGATGCCAGATCCGGTTCACGGCGACCCGGGCTGTCAGGGGATTGGCCGGATCGACCAGCCATTCGGCCAGCTCCAAGCGCCCGCTTTGGCGGGCGGGTATCTCGGAACGCGCGACGTGGCCCACCGCCCGGACGAAACCCCGCGGCACGATCGCCCCGCGCCGGTGTGCGTCACCGCGGACGCGGACCCACGTGTCGGCAATCGCGGGCCGATCGGACACCGCCATCGCCAGGGGTGGTTTGGGCGGAGGATTGTCGGAAAGCTGCTTGATCTCGGCCGCGAGCGATTTCAAGGTTTCTTCCAGCTTCCCGATTTCTTGCTGAGCGGCCGTGGCTTCTTCTGACTCCTTGTCGGCCGCTTTCGCTTTCTTCTTGAGGTCGGCCAGCTGCGTTTGCAGCTTCGCTCGTTGCTTCTTCAGATCCTCCAGCTTGTCATCGTAGGCCTTCCAATCAGCATAGAGTCGGTCGCCGTCCGGGCCGAGCGGCCGCAGGTTCCAGCCGGAGAGGTCTTTGCGGTGGAGCAATTGGCCGTGGACGGTTTGGGTACTGTCAAAGATCCCAGCCAGCGCGTAGTAGTCCGTCGTCGGGATGGGGTCGAACTTGTGATCGTGGCAGCGGGCGCAGCCGAGCGTCAGCCCGAGAAATGCCTTGCCGACGGTGTCGATCTGCTCGTCGACCGCGTCCATGCGCGACTGCTCCTTGTCGCCGCCGCCGATGATCTTGGGGCCGACCACCAGAAAGCCGGTGCCGGTAATCTGCTCGTCGCGTTGCGCCTGGCCGGCGGCGGGCAGCAGATCGCCGGCGATCTGCTCACGGACGAATTGGTCGAACGGTTTATCTTTGTGAAACGCCTCGATGACGTAATTGCGGAACCGCCAGGCATCGTAGTAGGTGAAATTCTCGTCCGAGCCGTTGGAATCAGCATAGCGCGCGACATCCAGCCAGTGTCGGCCCCAGCGTTCGCCAAACTGCCGGGAAGCGAGGAGCCGGTCCACGACGCGCTCAATCGCGGCGGGGGAGTCGTCGCGTTGAAAGGCTTCCACCTCTTCTGGCGACGGGGGCAAGCCGGTGAGGTCGAACGTCAGGCGGCGCAGCAAGACACGCTTGTCGGCGTCGCTCGCCGGGGTCAGGCGTTTCTCCTCGAGCTTCGCGAGGATGAACCGGTCGATGGGGCCGTGTGACCAGGACGTGTCTTGCACCCGGGGCGGCGCGACCTTGCGGACTGGCTGAAATGCCCAGTGCTTCGTGGCGTCGGCCGCGTCGGCGACGCTTCGATCTTCGGGCCAGGGCGCGCCTTGAGCGACCCACTTCGCGAGGACCTCGACCTCCACGCCGGAAAGCTTATTCTCGTCGCCTGGCGGCATCTTCAACTCGCCGTCACGCCGCACCGCTTGAATCAAGCGACTCCGCGCCGCGTCGCCCGGCACGAGGACCGGCCCGTGCTCGCCGCCCTTGAGCGCGCCAGCCCGCGTTGTCAGTTGCAAACTCGATTTCTGTTTCTTTTCGCCGTGACATTCGCCGCAGCGATTGACCAGGATCGGCCGGACTTTCGACTCGAAGAACGAATTGTCGGTCTGGGCCGACGCGGATGGAGCCAGCGCGCAAACGGCCAGAGCCACAGCGCAGCCAATCAGTGTCCCGCGGATCGGTATTGGCGCCGACATATTACGCATCGCGAGTATTCGATCTGGCATCGTCTCGCCGCCCCGATTCGGCGGCAGTCGGCGGGCGTCAGTAAGCGTGACCCACCCTCCGAGAATACACCCCCGGTTCGGCGCTGGCAAGCACGTCGCGGACCAGATGGGCGTACTCGAACGCGCTTAGTAACGGAAACATCTCCCGGGGGGATACGGCTAGCCGTGGGAGGTCGGAGCAGACCGCTACCAGCGGGCGCGATTCTCGAATTTCGCCTTTTGCCCGGCGACAAATCTCTTGTAGCCCTCGGGATCGACCCACGCGGCAGTGCCCTGCTTAGCCGCCCGCGCGAGCTTGGCGTCGAGGTCATCCATGTCGTTGTGGGGGGCGAGCCAGATGTCGGGTCTCAGTCGCTCCAGGGTGCGGAAGGTCCGACGGTAGTCGTCCGCGATCCCGGCATAGGACGGGTTCCGGCCCACGCGGTAGCCGGGGTTCACGCCAGTGCCGTCGGGGAAGACGACTGTATACGCCTTGCCGTCCGCAACGACTTTCATGACGTAGGTGGTCGAGCCTTTCGTGTGCCCCGGCGTCAACAGCGCCCGGATCGCGATGTCGCCCAGTTTGATCTCGTCGCCGTCGCGGAAGACGGTGTCCACCTTCGCCGGCTCGAACGCGAAGTCCTTGGAGGTGCCGTAGTGGAAGTCGAGCTTGCCGCCGGACTCGAACAGTTCCACCTCCTCGCGCATCATGGCGATCTTTGCGCCGGTGACCTTCTTGAGGTAGGCGTGCCCGCCGACGTGGTCGCAGTGGGCGTGTCCGGTGAGGATGAGTCTGACGTCCTGCGGATTGAACCCGAGCCTTGCGATCGACCTCTCGATCATCGGCCCCGAACCCGGCATGCCCGTGTAGAGGACGACGTGTCCTTCGGACCCCGTAATCAGAAAGGAGCCGAGGCCCTTCGTGCCGACGAAATAGATCGGCCCGACGACCCGCGCCGGCGCCGCGGGCTCGTCCCACTTCATGGCCTTTCGGACCGCTTTCAGGAAGAGACCGGGAACCGGCGCCGGCTCGTCCCGCTTCGATTGTGCCACGACCCGCGTCGTCGCCAGGACCAGGCTACCGAGTGCACACGCGGCTGCGCACGCCAGCTTCATCTTCATGCCTGAACCTCCTCGGTTATTTTATTCCGTCACCGAGGTGGTGTCGTCTGCGGTTAACGGCAGGAGGAGCTTGCAACCGCCCCGCGGGGAACTTCCTCTTCGCCCGGTTCGGCGCCGGGCGGGGTGCGCCGCCAGTTCGGGCCGCTCGCGGTCAGCCGGTACCCGACTTGGAACATCCGCTGCGTCTCGGCCGGGTTCAATTTCAACAAGTTCGGCCTCGTGTCCGGGTCGTCCTGGGGGACGGCGAGAAGGTGGAACCGCATCCCCGAACTCAGGCAGAGGGCGTACAA
>DATJGQ010000182.1:0-6649 GCA_035494815.1 Gemmataceae bacterium | reverse complement strand
ACGCGATCCAACGAGTTAAGGATCGCGTCCGCCGTGGTGGGCACAATGTTCCGGATGAAGACGTCCGAAGGCGGTACCTTGGCGGCCTGAGGAATCTGTTCAGCCTGTATCGTCCTTTGGCGGACACCTGGCGATTCTTCGATAGTTCAAGTCCTGTTGGACCACGCTTGGTGGCGTTCGGGACGGCTGATACGCAAGACATATTTGACTACGACCTTTGGGATACCGTTCTTAAGCAAGTTTGACATGCCAACTAAACCCACAATTGAGCAACGGTACCTCGATCACGAAGCGATTGAAGAAGCCATGCGCCGCGCCGTCCAGCGCGCCGTCTGGGAACACAAGCAGCTCGGTTACCCGATCTACGCCCTGAAAAACGGCCGCATGCAGTGGATCCCGCCCGAAGAGATCGAGGTCGAGAAGCCGGCTGACGACGAACCCGCGAACTGAGGTGAGTGCCATGTTCGACATTTCCTTCGGCCCGCGACAGACCCGCTGCGACGGCGCGTCGCGCCGCGATTTTCTGCGCGTCGGCGGACTGTCGGCCCTCGGCCTGACGCTGCCGCAGTTGCTTCGGGCCGAAGAGCCGCTGCGATCCGGCGGCAAGAAGTCGGCGGCTCGGGCGAAGTCAGTGATCCTTGTGTTCATGAGCGGCGGGCTGTCGCACGCGGACAGCTTCGACCTCAAGCCCGACGCTCCCGAGGAGATTCGCGGCAAGTATTCGCCGATCGACACGGCCGCGGCCGGCGTGCGCATCGGAGAACTGCTGACGAAGACCGCCAAGGTCATGGACAAGGTCGCCCTGATCCGCTCGGCGACACACAACATCGACCACCACGAGACGGCGACCAATTGGATGCTCTCGGGCCACTTCGGTCCGGCCGCCGGAGACTATCCGGCGATGGGCGCCGTCGTCGCCCACGAATACGGCTTCACCGGCAGTCTCCCGCCCTATGTCGCCGTGCCGCAAAACCCGTCGTTGGTCGGCGAACTGGGTCGTAGCGCGTATCTGGGCGGACGGTACGAGTCGTTCAAGACAGGCGACCCGAACGCGCCGAACTTCGAAGTGCCGGACGTCGCGTCGATGGAACCGCTCGACGCCAAACGCGCCAACCGACGGCAGACGCTGCTCGAAGCGGTGGACGGCTTCGCTAAGAAGGTCGAAGGCAATGACCAGCTGGCGACCTATGACGAACTCCACCGTCGGGCCGCGGCGATGACGCTCTCCGGTGAGGCGCGGTCGGCGTTCGCCGTCGGCCAGGAGCCGGAGCGGGTCCGCGAGCGCTACGGCCGCACGACGTTCGGCCAATCGTGCCTGCTCGCGCGGCGGTTGGTCGAGCGCGGCGTGCGGTTCGTTACCATCAATTCCGCGGGCTGGGACCATCACCAGCAAATCTCCAACAGCCTGGAGCAGATGCTGCCCGACATCGACCGCGGCTACTCGGCTCTCATCGAGGACTTGAGCGGCCGCGGTTTGTTGGGCGAAACGTTGGTATTGCTGATGACGGAGTTCGGCCGCACTCCGCGCATCAATAGCATGGGCGGCCGCGACCACTGGGGCCCGGCGTCGTCGGTACTCATGGCCGGGGCGGGCGTCCGCGGCGGGCAGGTCATCGGCGCGACGGACAAGCACGGGGCGTACGTCGTGCAGCGGCCCGTGTCGCCGGGCGACATCGCGTGCTCGGTCTTCGAGGCGGTTGGCGTCGACCCGCACAAACGGCTCGTCGCCCCGGACGGCCGGCCCATGGAAATCATTGACCAGGGCAACGCCATCCGCGAGCTGTACGGATGAAACGGAAACGAACCACAGAGGCACAGAGGAGACAGAGAAAAGAAACACAGAGAAGACAAGCGTTGTATGTCTTCTCTGTGTTTCTTCTCTCTGTGTCCTCTGTGCCTCTGTGGTTCGTTTCGCTGTCGTCGGCCCAGCCGAGGGCAATCCCGAACATCATCGTCGCCACTCCACTCGGCGTGCGCGCGGGGCCGACGACGCGCATTACCCTCCGCGGCGTTCGCCTCGACGGCGCGACGGAAGTTCGCTGCCAACACCCCAAAGTGCGCGTCAAACTCCTCGACACCAAGAAGGTCGGTGTCGGCCCGCGTGAGATCGTCGAAAACGTCGGCGACGAAACGGTGGACGTCGAGGTGACCGTCCCGGACGACGCGCCGCCCGAAGCGGTGACGCTTTCCGTCATCACGCCCGCCGGAGAGAGTTCGCCGCACAAGCTGATGGTCGATGACGCCCAGGTCATCGCGGAAAAAGAGCCGAACGACGGTTTTCGTGACGCACAGACGATTACGCTGCCTGCGACGGTCGCCGGGGCGATTCAGGCGCCACAGGACGTGGACGTCTTTAAGTTCGAAGGCAAGGCAGGTCAACGGATCACGTGCGAGGTGTTGGCCGCGCGTCTCGGTTCGCCTCTCGACGCATCCCTCACTCTCTACGACGCCGCGGGAGCGGTGCTCGCCCTCGCCGACGACACCGCGGGCACTCGTGATCCCGTTCTGACGATTACGCTGCCCAAGTCCGGGACATATTATCTCGGTCTGATCGACGCCGACGATCGCGGCGGTCCGTCGCACGTTTACCGGCTGCTGGTCCGGCCCGGGTCGTAAGGTATACTCACCATATTCTTCGACCCGCATCCCGAGGGCGCGCGATGGACGATCCTACCCCTCCGGCACCAACCCCGCCGTCCGACGACATCCCCGCGGCCCGGGCGGTGCCGACGGAGGATATCGAATATCCTATCGCGATCCCCGTCCTGCCGCCCGGTGCGGAGCCGCCGCCGGTCATGCCCGCACCGCCGTTGCAAGAGGTGCACACTTCGTGGACCGTTTTGAGATTCTTCCTCCTGGGCGTGGTTGGCGTCGCAGCGTACGTGACGCTGTTGTGCATCCCCGGCAAGACGCAGGACTTCGCCAGCAACGGGCTAACGGTGATCCCGTTCGCCGGTTTAGCGCTCGTTGCATACACGGCGGACCGTTACGAGGCCGGCCGGCTGCTCACTGTTCTGTATTGGGTCTTCTTAGTGGGCTTAATTGGGCTGGCATTTCTGGCCTTTGGCTTCATTCAGGCGATCGACACCGCCCAGTTTGAGAACCTCCAGGCAGGCAGGCCGGCCGGCGGCAACCTTTTCCGCCCCGAAGGGGCGCGGGCCTTGGCGCTCTGCGTTCTTGGGATTGCCGCGGGGGGGCTCATCGGCTTGCTCGGCTTCACGCGACCAGTGCGGCGGTTCTTCGCCACGCTGACGCCGATGGACTCCGACTCGTTCGTCCACGGCACCGCATTGGCGACGGTGCTGGCCGTAACTCTGGTGATGTTCACGCCGCTAGCAGTATTCAACGAGCCGCCGCTGCTTGCCGCTCTGCGGCGGCCGGAGATGGCCAAACTGAGCAATCATGATTTGCGGCTCGATCAGATGTACGCGTTCGCCTGGATGCTGCCCGGGGCGATCGTGGCCGTCGGTTTCCCGGTCGTGCGCCCTTTGCGGGGCGCGTTGAGCCGCGTGGGACTCGTCCGCCCGACGACGGGTCAGGCGGTCTTTGCCCTGGTCGCCGGGGCCGCGTTCGTCGGGCTGATGTCCGTCATCAACCTCTATATCGGCGACGTCTGGAGATGGATGGGCTGGCCGGAGACCAGCGAGAAGGAATTCGGCCAGTTTATGAAATCGGCGATCAACCCGATCGGCGCGATCGTGATCGGGGCGACGGCCGGGCTCGGGGAGGAGTTGATATTCCGCGGCGTGCTCCAGCCACGAATGGGCATCCTTTTGGCGAACCTCTTGTTCACGGCGATGCACGCGGCGCAGTACAACTTCGACGCGTTGCTCAGCGTGTTTATCGTCGGCCTGCTGCTCGGCATCGTCCGGAAATACTCGAACACGACGACCTCGGCCGTCATCCACGGGCTCTATGATTTCATTCTGATCCGGATGGCTTACGCGGATTTCAGCCTGGAGATGTGGCTGCGGCAACACGCGGGCATCTGAAGGAAACTTGCCGCGCGTCAGGCGGCCCGCCGCTCGACGTGGGCGGGCGTCCGCCGTCGGCCCGGCCGGCTCGCGAGTCGGAGCGCCGCGGGTAACAGCACGAGCGCCGCGGCCATGCACGCCGTCACGCCGAGCGCCAACACCAGCCCCAGACTCACCAGCCCGCGGTGGCTCGCGACCATCAACGTCCCGAACCCGAGCACCGTCGTCAGCGCGGCAACGGCGATCCCCTGGCCGGTCGTCGCCGCAAGCGTGTACGACCGGCCCGGGCCGCGGGAACGATAATCGTGCAGCACGTGCACGCCGTTATCCACGCCGACGCCCACGATCAGCGGAAGCGCGATCATGTTCGCGGGGTTCAGCGGCATGCCCAGAAGTCCCATGATGCCGAGCGTGATGATCGCGCCGACGAGGAGCGGGGCGAGGGCCAGAAGCGTGTGCCGCGTGGTGCGGAAGTCGGCCCAGAGGACGATCGCGATCACGGCCAGCGCGTACACGCCGGCCCAAGCGAACCCGCGCTGCATGCCGCGCAGGCCTTCGAGCGTGCCGAACGGCTTGCCGGTCGCCTGCAAGTCCACGGTGCGGACCTGGTCGACGAAGTGCTGCAACGGGGCGAAGTCCCAAAGCCCGTCTTTCGCGTACGCCTGCACGAGCCATTTACCGCCGGCCCCGATGTACCGTTCGCGGAGCGGCGTCGGCAGATCGTCGAGCGTAATTGGCGACGGCGTGGCGACGTCCCGGAGTCGGTGCAAGTCAGCGAGCAGGTCGCCGGCCAGTCGACGGCCGAACGCGGCGAGCCGTTGCCGCGCCGCGGCGCCGTCCCGCAAGCCCGCGTGGTCGCGCAGCTCCGCGAGGCTGCGGATCAACCGTTCGAGAATCGGCTGCGGGCTCACCGGGGCCTGCGGCTCGAGGGCGCCGATCAGAAACGTGATCTCCTTCTGCAGGTCGCCCGGGGTGACCGCGAACGGCGTGATCACGCTGCCGCGCTCCGGCAGTCCGCGGAGTGCCGCCTGCACGTCGCGGACCAGTCCCAACTTCTGCTCCTGCCCCGGTGGGACGAGCGACGCCACCTCGACGACACGGCTCACTTCGGGGAGCGCTTCATAGCGACTCTTCAGCGCCAATGCTTCGGCGGGCGTCGAGGCGATGCTCAACGCGCACCAACTCGCCCCGGCGGTCCGGTCGATCAACTTTCGTTCCCATCGGACCGACTCGAGGTCCTGGTTTTGCAGGTTCAGCAGGTTGTGGTCGTACCGCACGCGCGTGGCGAACACGGCGAGGACTGAGACCCCCGCCAGCCCGACGGCGAGCACGAGACTCGGACGCCGCGCGAGCGCGGGGAGCCACGCCTTGACTCGCAACTCACCGGGGGGATCGCGTCGCTCGGTGATCCGCTCGCCTTCCGCCGTGATGAGCGACTTCGCCGGCTCGAGTGTCCTGCGGCGGTCGGTCAGACAGAGCATCGCCGGCAGGACGGTGAAGCAGGCGAACGCGCACAAGAGCACGCCGCTGCCCGCGATCCAGCCCAGCTCCGCGACCGCCTGAAAGTCGGCGAGCATCGCGGCGAAGAATGCGAGCGCCGTCGTTAACGCGGCGGTCAGCACGCTCGGGCCGACTTCCGCCGCCGTGTGTCGGATCGCCGGGCCGACGTCGTGGCCGGCCCGCCGCTGGTCTTCATAATGCGTCACCCACAAGACGCCGTAATCGCCCATGCCGATCAGCATCACGGCGAAGCTGGCCGAGAGGATGTTCAGATGACCGACGGTGAGCGTCAGCCAGCCCATTGCCCACAGCGTGCCAACAAGGAGCGTGACGACTGTGATCAGCGGGTATCGAATCCCTCGATAGACGAGCATGTAGAGCAGGGCGACGCCGCCGAGGGCGAGCCAGCCGGCGAGGTTCGAGTCGCGCTGGGACGCCTCCATCTCGTCCGTCTCGAGCACCGGCATGCCGGTCAGGCCGAGGTCGAGGTCGGGGAATCGCTCGCGGGTTTCGGCGACGAGGCCGCGCATCATTTGGACGCTCGCCAGCGCCGGCGTGAACGACTCCGCCTCCTTCACCGGCCTCACGAGTAAGAACGCTAGCCCGCCGTCGGCGCTGAAGAAGTACTGCGGCGCCGACAGCAGGTCGGCCTGCTGCGGTTGGCACGGGAGCAGGCTGTCCCAGGGGTTCTGATACCTCGCGGGGTCCGTCAGAAATGCGCTCGCCGAGCGGACGACGGCGAGAAGCTGCGTCAGAAACTGCTCGTCGGCCGCAGCGAGCGGCGTGGACGGATCGATCTTGCCGGCACGCGCCCGCGCCTCGGAGAGCAGGCTGCGGATCGTCACGTTCTGCCAGGCGAGCGACGCCGTCGGGCCGTACAGCAGCATGGCCATCCGCTGCAGGTTGTCGTTGATCGAGCGGATCTGCTCGGCCGGGAGAAAGAGCAGGGCCCGGTCGCGCACGTGCCGCAAATCCACCGTATAGAAGAGCCGTTCGAACTGCTGCGGTCGCGATCGCACTTCGCCCGCCAGGTGCTCGAGGGCCGCGGTCATGCGGTCGCGGTCGCCGCCCTCGACAACGACGACCATGTCGTCGTCGTCACCGAACTCCCTGAGGTACGCGCGCCAACGTTCCTGATAGTCTTTATGCGGACTCATCAGGTCGCTGCGCTGGGT
>DATJGQ010000181.1:0-5799 GCA_035494815.1 Gemmataceae bacterium | reverse complement strand
TGCCATGCGGTGTTCGCGGCGTGACACGGTACGCACCGGGGCCGCAAAGTGTCAATGTGGAACAGTTCACCTTGACCCCCCGTGCCCGCGGCTCGATAATCCGCCCGCCACGGAGGCCCGGTTCCCGCGCCCGCAGGATGCGCGCATGAAGAGCACCATACTTCCGTATCCCAAGCCGCCGGCCGACGCCGACGGGGTCCACCTCAACCGCCAGATCGAGCGGCTGCCGCCGGCCGCCAAGCTCGACATGGCCCGCAACCTGCTCGGCGAATCGACGTGCCGGCAAATCGGGCTGTACCCCGTTCCCGACGGGTTCAAGCTCTCGGTCGTCATCCCGGTTTATAACGAAGTGCAATGGCTGCCCGAGGTGCTCCGCCGCGTCCGGGCCGTGCCGATCCCGAAAGAGATCATCCTGGTCGACGATTGCAGCACCGACGGCACCCGCGACCTGCTCCGCTCGGTCGAGGGCGACGACGACGTCCGCGTCCTTTATCAGCCGGTGAACCAGGGCAAAGGGGCCGCCCTCCGTGCCGGTTTCCGGCTGGCGACGGGCGACGTCGTCCTGGTGCAGGACGCCGACCTCGAATACGACCCCGCCGAGTACCCGAAGCTGATCCAGCCGATCATCGACGGCCGGGCGGACGTCGTCTTCGGCTCCCGGTTCGTCGGCGAGCAGCACCGCGTGCTGTACTACTGGCACTCGGTGGCCAATCGCGTGCTGACCACCCTCTCCAATATGTTTTCGAACCTCAACCTCACGGACATGGAGACCTGCTACAAGGTCTTCCGCCGCGAGGTGCTGGCCGGAATCACGCTGAAGTCGAACCGCTTCGGGTTTGAGCCAGAGATAACGGCCAAGGTAGCGAAGAAGCGCAACCCGGCGTGGCGCGTCTATGAGGTGCCCGTGAGTTACTCGGGCCGGACGTACGAGGAAGGCAAGAAGATCGGGCTGAAGGACGCGTTCATAGCCCTGTACTGCATTGTCCGCTACTGGCTGTTTGACTGAGCATTCCAAGGGACTCGAGAGATGAGCCGATGAGATGGCGAGTGTGTGCGTCTGAAATTCGCCCCAACGGGGCTTCGGGGCTAATGCGAGAGTGATGGCAACGGAAATGTTGGGGAGCCTTTGTATGTCTCGTCTTGCCCGTGCGATTCTGGCCGCCGCTACCTTTGTTTTTCTTGGCTCGCCTGCCCGCGGCGCCGATCTGCGACAATTCGGCGACGCGCCGCTGTACGCGGTTCAATTTGTCGATCGGCTCGAAGGCTGGGCGTGCGGCGCGGAGGGCGTCGTCTGGCACTCGATCGACGGCGGTAAGACGTGGGAACGTCAGCCGACCGGTACGCGGGCGACGCTGCGGGCGTTGCACTTCCTGACGCCCTACACAGGGTTCGCCGTCGGTCGGGAGGAGTTGCCGCACGGCGGCAGCGTCGGCGTCGTCCTCGTGACGACGGACGGCGGCTTCAAATGGACGACGCTCAGCGATAAGCAACTTCCCGGCCTGAACGCGGTCAAGTTCTTCGACGAGAAGCGCGGTCTCGTCGCCGGTGATGGCTCCGACCAGTTCCCGACCGGCGTCTTCGTGACGACTGACGGCGGCAACAACTGGCACGCCGCCGCCGGTCCCCGGTGTCCGAGTTGGGTCGCCTGCGACTTTAGTGACTCGCAGACGGGTTCATTGGCAGGCGCCTGGAGCCGGCTCGGCATGCTCCGCGAAGGCGTTTTCGCCCCCGCCGAAGTCGACAAGCTCGGCGGCCGCAGTGCGCTCGACGTGAAAGTCCAAGGACAGCGGGCCGTCGCCGTGGGACAGGGCGGATTGGTTTTGGTCAGCCGCGATAGCGGCGGCGCCAAGTGGGCGTTCGCCGATCTGCGACTGCCGGCCGACGTGGCCGCCTGCTGCGACTTCCACGGCGTTGCGTTGCGCGGGTCGAACGTCTGGGCGATCGGCCGGCCCGGAACGCTCGTCTTTCATAGCAGCGACTTCGGCCAACGCTGGGAGGCCCTGCCCACGAGCCAACCGGTGCCGCTCAACGCGATCCAATTCAGCGACGACCAGTACGGCTGGGCGGTCGGCGACCTGGGCACGATCCTCGGCACGACCGACGGCGGCCGGACCTGGACCGCGCAACGTCGCGGCGGCCAGCGGGCGGCCGCGCTGTTCGTTCACGGACGTCCCGCCGGGCTTCCGCTGGAAACAGTCGCCGCGGTGGGCGGCGACGATGGCTACTTGACGGCGGCCCTGTGCATCACGACAGCGGACCCGACCACGGCCGCCCCCAAATCGGCGACGGAACCGTTCCGCTGGGCGACCGCCCACCGTCGCGCCGGCGGGGCCGCCGGCGAGTCGCTCTGGCAGTTCCCACTCGCCCAACACACAGCCAGCGCCGGTAAAGCCGAACTGCTGGCCGCCTGGGATCGCCTCCACGGCGGCCGGGCTCACTCCCAGTTGCTGCGGCAACTGGTCTGCGGCATCCGGGTCTGGCAACCGGAGGTCGTCGTCACCGATTGCGCCGGCGAGCCGCTCGAATCGGTCCTCGCCGACGCAGTGCGCGAAGCATTCGACCGCGCCGCGGACCCGAACGCGTACCCGGACCAGGTCGCGCATTTGAAGTTGGCGCCGTGGCGGGCGAAAAAACTGTACGCCCGTTGGGACGGTCCTGGCACCGGGACCGTCGTCGTCCCCGCCGCCGATCCGCGTCGCCGCCTCGATGACTCGGCCCGCGACTTCGCCGCGCCCGCTCTGGCGATACTCGCCGATCAGCCGGCGACGCTGCCGGCCGAACGTTCCTTCCGCTTGCTCGCTTCGAGCGTGAACGGCGCCGAACGTCACACCGAATTGATGACCGGCACCGCGCTCGCCGTCGGCGGGACCGCCCGCCGCGAGATGCCCGCCGCGGACACCGATCCGGAGCGCGTCGCCGAGATGGAGAAATCGCTCCGTGAGCGCCGCAACCTGATCGCGCTGAGCCAGCCCGATTGGTCGAAGCTTGCCGACTCGGGGGCCTTGCTGGCGCAGATCAGCCCGGTCCTCGATAAGCTGCCGGCCGACCAGGGCGCGACCGCGGCGTTGAATCTCGCCGCGCAGTACGTCCGCGCGGGTCAGTGGCACTTGGCCCGCGAGGCGTACCTGCTCATGGTCGACCGTTACCCGGCTCACCCGGCCGCCGCCGACGCCTATCGCTGGCTCGCCGGCTATCACTCGAGCAGCGAGGCCCGCCGCCGCGAGGAACTCGGCCAATTCCTGGTGCTCACCCGGTCGGAGGTGAAGCCCACCGGCTTCAACAACTCGCGCGACGACCCGCTCAAAGTGGGCTCGGATACAAACGTCGAGCAGGCGACGACGGAAATGATTCGCGACCGTCAGCGCATCCAACTGAGCAACCAGGTCGGCGCCCGACGTTGGTATCAGGGCGCACTCGCCGTCGAATCGCGTCTCGCCGCGTTCGGTCCGGTGTTCGCCAACGATCCGGCCCTGCAATTCTGCCTGAATGCGTCGAAGCGGCAGCTCGGCGACATCGAAACCGTCCGCCACTGGAATCGCCGCTTCCTCTCGCAGCAGCGCGGCGAGTCCGACGACCCCTGGCGACAGAACGCGGCCGCCGAGTTGTGGCTGACGGAGCGCGTGGGCTTACCGCCAAAACCGATCGCCTATTGCCGGCACGTCACGAGCAAGCCGTTCCTCGACGGCAAAGTCGAAGACCCGTGCTGGCAGGACGTGACGCCGCTCGTGCTCAAGCCGGTGACGGAGGGTTACGGCGCGAAAGCGTGGCTCGCCTACGACGCGGAGTATCTTTACGTCGCCGTCCAGTGCCAGCACCCGTCGGATCGTTACGTCGCGCCCGTCGCCAAGCGCGAGCGCGACGCCGACCTGCGGGCGTTCGACCGAATCAGCCTGATGATCGACCTCGACCGCGATTACCAGACCTACTACCACCTGCAGGTCGACCAGCGCGGGGCACTCGCCGAGGACTGTTGGGGCGACCGCTCGTGGAACCCGCGCTGGTTTGTCGCGCACACGTCTTCGAAAGAGGGTTGGGCCGCGGAGATCGCCATCCCGCTGACCGAACTGACCGGCGACGGCGTCACGATGAACAAGGCGTGGGCGTTCAACGTCGTCCGCGTGATGCCGGGCCGCGGCGTGCAGGCGTGGTCGTCACCGGCCGACGCCCAGATGCGCCCAGAGGGCATGGGCCTGATGATGTTCAGCGGCGACAAGGCGAGCCCGGAGCCGCGGAAGCTCCCGCCGTTGCCGGGGAGCTGACGACGGATGTTCGCCGAGACGATTCATTCCCTCCTCTGAAGGCCGCCAGATGCGAAGGCCAAAACACTCCCTGCGCCGTGCTGTCGAAGTGCTTGAGGATCGGATCGTGCTCGCCGTGCCGCTGGCCCTGGGGGTAGGCGTCGAGTCATTTGCGCTGAGCCCCTACGCTCAGATGGGGGGCAATCTTTACTTTCCAGGCGGCGCGGGCACACTCTGGCGAACCGACGGCACCGCGGCGAATACGATCAATTTGTCCAACGACCCCGCGTACTCGGGTCTCCGCGACCTTGTTGTTGAGGGTGTTGCGGTCACGGATGGGACTGTGTATTTCGGCGCCGAACGTGTGTCCAACGTTGAGCACAGGGGCATGGACCCGATCCCAGGAGTGCCAATCTACGATCCACTTCCGGAACGCTGGAAGCTCGACGCCGCTGCCCCGGGAGGCATCAGCCTCGCCTCGGGCCCCTCCGGAGCATCGATGATTGCCGGGAATCATCGGTTCATCTACGCGGCATGGGGTGATCCCACGGAACTGTTGGTGCTCGACAGCGGTGAATCCGACCCGCACCCCGTTGCGTCGTTTCCTCACGCGCCAACATCATACATTGACTTTTCGGCCGCGACGGTTGCTGGCACCGACCTATACTTCCAGGTCAACGATTTCTCTGCCGACCACCCGACGCAACGCTCCGCAGCGCTTTGGATGAGCGACGGCACATCCGTCGGCACCAAACCGCTTACCGGGCCAGGTACCTCACACCCGGACCTCGTCCCGACGGAGCAGGTTACCGTCGGGAACCAGCTCTTCTTCGTCGCCATCGATGCCGCCAAGATGGGCGAACTGTGGGTGGCCAACGGCAGCGAACTCCGCCGGCTGGCCGTATTCGACATTACCCCGTCGTTTCCACGCGAATGGCTGGGATGGGTTGCGCCCGCCCGCTATCTGTCGACCGACGGTTCGCACGCCTTATTCGTCGCGCCGGCCGTTGGCGGGGACACGCTCTGGACGAGTGACGGCAGCCCGGCCGGTACCGTCCCGTTGTTCCCCGCGAGGTTCCTTCCCGGGGACTTGGTACCGCAAGGTTTGTGGTTGGCCTCTTCCGCGGGACGCTTGATCTATTTCCAAGCCACGACCGGAACGTACGGGAGTGAGTTGTGGAAATACGACGGCACGACCGCCCAACTTGTCAAGGACATCCGCCCGGGACCGGAGTCCGCCGATTCATCCGTTTTCGATGTGATTAACGGCATCTGCTACTTCGCGGCAAATGACGGGATCACCGGCCGGGAACTGTGGGCAACCGACGGCACGGCGGACGGGACCGTCCGACTTGCCGATCTAAACCCCGGTGCCAGCGGCTCGTTTCCCGAAAACCTTGTCGTCGTGAATGGCGTAATCTTGTTCTCGGCTTGCATTCAGATGGACATGTACGGCCCCTACGATCGTGAACTTTGGGCGCTCGCAGCACCCGATCCGGTTGAAATGGCGCCAATCAAAACGTTAACGACGCTGACGCTTGCCCCGCTTCGCGCCT
This sequence comes from Gemmataceae bacterium, assembly GCA_035494815.1. Taxonomy (GTDB): domain Bacteria; phylum Planctomycetota; class Planctomycetia; order Gemmatales; family Gemmataceae; genus DATJGQ01. The sequence goes on along the minus strand of DATJGQ010000181.1, from coordinate 5 downwards.
CTCCC
>DATJGQ010000180.1:0-6324 GCA_035494815.1 Gemmataceae bacterium | reverse complement strand
GCCCGCCGCTCGTGTGGAAGGTGAAAGGCCTCGGCGACGGCTACTCGACGCCGTCGATCGCCCGCGGCCGACTCTACGTCCTGGGCAATCGGGGGCTTGAGAACGAGTTCGTCCAGTGCCGCAACGTCCCCGACGGGGCGGTCGTCTGGGAGACGAAGGTCGGCAAGGTCGGCAACCCGGAACAATCGCCGCCGTACCCCGGCAGCCGATCGACGCCGACCGTGGACGGCGACCGCGTCTACGCCCTCGGCTCCGACGGCGACTTGGTCTGTCTCGACGCGGCCGCCGGCAAGGAACAGTGGAAAAAGAGCCTCCGCAGCGATTTCAGCGGCAAGGCCGGCACTTGGGCGTTCGCCGAGTCCGTGCTGATCGACGGCGACACGCTCGTGTGCACGCCCGGCGGCCCGAGCGCCGCCATCGTCGCACTGAACAAGAAGACCGGCGACGTGCTCTGGCAGTCGGCCGTCGACAATGCCGGCGAGGCGGGGTACGCTTCGGCGGTCGTCGCCAATGCCGTGGGCGGGAAGCAGTACATCCAATTCCTCGGCAAAGGCCTCATCGCCGTCGCCGCGAAAGACGGCAAATTCCTTTGGCGGTTCGACAAAGGCTCCGCCGGCACCAACGCGACGACCGCCATCGTGCACGACGGACACGTATTCCACTCGGCGCTCGGCCCTCGCGGCGGCGGAACTGCCGTGCTCGAACTGACCCCCGACGGCGCCAAGGAGGTGTTTTTCGGCAAAACTCTGATGAATCATCACGGCGGCGTCATTCGTGTCGGCGACTACGTTTACGGGACCAATCAGGCGGGCCTGGTCTGCGTGGAATTCAAGACCGGCAAGGAGAAGTGGCAGAATCGCTCCGTCGGCAAGGGCTCAATCACCGCCGCCGACGGGCATCTCTACGTCCGCGGCGAGCGGTCGGGGGCGGTCGCGCTCGTCGAGGCGACGCCGGCTGCGTACAAGGAGTCGGGCCGTTTCACCCCGCCGGACCGCAGCGACAAGCTCGCCTGGCCGCACCCCGTCGTCGCCGGCGGTCGCCTGTACCTCCGCGACAAGGACACGCTGCTCTGTTACGACATCAAGGCGAAGTGAGCCGCGTTCCGCGTCGTCCGGATTCGTTCATTTCGTTCAGATTCGTTTATTTTCGTTCTGTGCGTTCAAATTCGTTCACCGGGCCCCGCCCCGGTGAACGAAAAAAACGAAAACGAATCCTATTTGAACCCGTGCTCGGCCCCCGGGAAGGTGCCCTCGCGCACCTCCCGGCAATACGCTTCGGCGGCCTTGCGGGCGGCCTCGCCCAGTTCGGCGTACCGTTTGGCGAACTTCGGCCGCACGTCGTCGAACAGCCCGAGCATGTCGTGCGCGACCAGCACCTGGCCGTCGCACCCGGCCCCGGCGCCGATGCCGATCGTCGGGACGTGCACAGCCGCCGTCACCCGGACGGCGACGTCCGCGGGGATGCACTCCAACACGACGGCAAACGCGCCCGCCTCCGCGACGGCCTGCGCGTCCGCGAGCAGTCGATCGCCGTCCCGTTGCACCCGGAAGCCTCCGAGTTGCCGCACCGACTGCGGCGTCAGCCCGACGTGGGCCATGACCGGAATGCCGGCCCCGACGAGCGCCCGGATCGTCGCCGCCGTGCCGACCCCGCCTTCGAGCTTCACCGCATGGGCGTCGCCCTCCTTGATCAGCCGGCCGGCACTCGCCAGCGCCTGCTCCGGTCCGAGCTGGTATGACATAAACGGCAAGTCGGAGATCACCAACGCACGACTCACGCCGCGGGCCACGCAGCGGGTGTGGTAGAGAATGTCGTCGAGCGTGACTTTCAGGCAATGCGGGTGCCCCTGAACGACCATGCCGAGCGAATCGCCGACCAGAATTGCGTCGACGCCGGCCTGGTCGAACAGTCGGGCCGTCGGATAGTCGTAGGCGGTGAGGATCGCCAGCCGCCGGCCGCGGGCCTTGGCCTGAAGAAAATCCGGCACCGTGACCGGCTTGGGGGGCGGGGCGGCGGACATGGGAGAGCCTCCGGGGCGCCTATATCATAGGGCGCCGACTGGACCCGGTGTCAGTCACTTCGACCAGTCCTCGACGTGGAGCCCAGGCACCTGTCGAAAGTCGCGGACGTTGCGCGTAAGAATAGTGGCCCCTCGGGTCAGCGCGATGGACGCGATCCGCAGGTCCAAAGTCGCCACCCGCCGCGCACGGCGGCGGATTTCCTCGTGCTTAGCATGCGCAAGATGATCGAATTGCAAAATCGTCATCGCGCCATACTCTTCGAGAGCCGTCTGCAGACGATGATAGGTGTTGATCAGGTCCTTCGGCGTCAGCCTCGCGCGGTTGAGTAACGAAAGCCAACCTTGCAGTTGCTCATGCACGCTGGCAATGGTTGTGACCACTTCCTGGCGCGGATCGCGCTCGAGGCGATCCAGCAGCTTGACATAAAGCGGGCTTTCGCTCCGAAAGAGAATGGTCATGGCGTCCGTGTCCAGGATGAGCACGGCTAGTCTCCGCGCCGACCATTGCGGGTTGAACCGCGCCGGAGCGACTTCTTGCCAGCGGCAACCTTGAGCGCCGCATATTCTGCACGCCGGCGCTTCCGAACTTCCTTAACGACCTCCTCAAAGATCGGATCGTCCGCGAACTTCCCGATAATTCGCTTCCACCATGGAGCCGCTGCTGCCGGCTTCGTCCCGCGCAACTGCTTCTCCAGTTCACCGACGCGCTGTTGTAGTTCTTTCAGGTCGCTTGCTCGCTTGGCGGTAGCGGTCATGTCATCTATCTCCGATCGAGGGAGTGCATGAATTATAGCCACTTCAACCGCGGACCAGCGTCGCAAACCGTGGCCACTGCTCGTCCCACCGCCGGCTCTCTTTCGGCTCGTACGTGACCACTTCCACCGACCGCCGCACGACCTCTCTCCCGTCCGCAAGGCTGCCGAGTAATCCGAGGCCCATCGCCTGCACCATGACGTTGCCCATTGCCGTCGCCTCCACCGGGCCGGCCAGCACGACTCGCCCGCACGCATCCGCGGTCCACTGGCAGAGGAGTGCATTCTGACTCCCGCCGCCGACGATGTGGATCACATCCAGCCGCCTTCCGATCAGACCTTCCAATTTCGCCAGCACCCAGCGGTATTTGAGGGCCAAACTTTCGAGGCACGCGCGGACGACCCCACCCGGCTCCGACGGCGCGGGCTGGCCGGTCTTGCGACAGAAGTCGGCGATTGCCTGCGGCATGCTCGACGGGAGTATAAACGTCGCGTCGTCGGGGTCGACGAGACTGGCGAACGCCGGCGCCGCGTCGGCCAATTTCACCAGCTCGTCGTAGCCATAGTCCTGTCCCGCCTTCGCGAACGCCCTCCGACACTCTTGCACCAGCCACAGGCCCATGATGTTTTTCAACAAACGTGTCGTCCCCGCGACGCCGCCCTCGTTCGTGAAGTTCGCGGCGAGCGTCTCGTCGGTCACCAGCGGCTGCGGCAGCTCGGCCCCCATCAGTGACCAGGTGCCCGAACTGATGTACGCCCACGATTCGCCGCGGGCCGGAACAGCAGCGACGGCCGACCCCGTGTCGTGCGTTGCCGGCGCGACCACGGGAACGGGAGTGCCCCCCGTGTCCGTCGCGACCGACGTCCGCAGCGGCCCGAGCACCGTCCCCGGCGGGACGATCGTTCCCAACATCTTCGTGGGCAGCCCGAACTTCTGCACCAGGTCGTACGCCCAGCCGCGCGTCACCGGGTCGAGCATTTGGCTCGTGCTGGCGTCGGTGAATTCGTTGACCTTGATGCCGGTTAACAGGTAATGGAAGAGGTCAGGAATGAACAGCAAGGTCTCCGCGGCCTCGAGCAGAGGTGAGCGGGACTCTTTGAGTGCGAGCAATTGATAAAGCGTGTTGAACCGCATGAACTGCAAGCCGGTCCGTCGGTAGATCTCGGCCTTCGGCACGATTTGAAAGGCGCGATCCATCAGCCCCTGGGTGTGCGGGTCGCGGTAATGGCGCGGATTGCCGAGCAGCGTCCCACCGCGGCCGAGTAAGGCAAAATCGACGCCCCAGGTGTCCACGCCGACGCTGTCGAGGCCACCCTTTGCCCCGGCCAGGCGCAACGCGGTGAGGATATCGCCGTGCAGTCGCAGGACGTCCCAGTGCAACGTGTCGAGCGTCGCCACGGGACCATTCGGGAAACGATGGACCACGTCGAGCGCGATGGTCGCACCGTCGAACCGGCCGAGGACGCCACGGCCGCTTTCGGCCCCAAGATCGATCGCGAGGAGATTTCGGGTCGCAGGCATGGCGGCGGTCCAAAAGTACGAGAAGACGGCCGCTAGGATACGCGAACGTTCTCGCGCGGGCAAATCCCGGCGCGTCTGTAAGATGACCGCGAGGAAAGAAGTGGCGATGGCAACGACACCACTGACGGCGACCGCCCGGCCAGGGACGATGACCGTACTGTACGACGGTCAGTGCGAGTTCTGCCGGCGTTCGGTCCGTCTCCTGCAAAAGCTTGACTGGCGTGGGCGGCTGCACTTCGCCGACGGCCGCGATCCGGCGAACGTTCCACCCACGTCGGAGCGGCTCGACCCGCGGCGGTTGCTGGAGGAGATGCACGTCGTCACGCCGGACGGCCGGCATGCGTTTCACGGGTTCGCCGCGTTCCGACGGATCGCGTGGCAGCTACCGCCGCTCTGGCCGCTCGTGCCAGTCCTCTATATCCCAGGCGTTCCGTGGCTCGGGCAGCGCTTATACCTGTGGGTGGCCAGGAACCGCTTCCACCTCGTGCCGTGCCATGACGGGCAGTGCCGGGTGGGCACTCAGCAGAAGCATGGGAGCGATTGATGTCCCGGCGTTGTGTGCAACAGTTGGCCGACGGCGAGAGCATCGAAGAGGTCTATCTCGTCGCCGAAAAACAGCTGCGCGCCAATCGGAACGGCAATCTTTACATCCAGCTCGACCTGCGCGACCGCACCGGGACGATCAACGCCCGCCTCTGGAACGCCGGAGAACCGCTGTTCCGCTCGTTCGAGCCGGGCGACTTTGTGCAGATCCGCGGCAAGGTCCAACTGTTCCAGGGTGCCTTGCAGGTCATCCTGTCTCACCTTGAGCGGGTCGAAACGGATAAGGTCGAACTGACCGAGTTCCTGCCGCACACCGAGCAGGACATCCCCCAGCTTCTGACGCGGCTCCGCGACTCACTGCGAAAGCTCGGCAATCCGCACCTCAAGGCGCTCGCCGAGTGCTTTTTGATGGACGACGCGTTTCTCCGGGACTTTTCCCAATGCCCGGCCGGGGTCCGCAACCATCACGCGTACGTCGGCGGCCTGCTGGAGCACGTCGTCAATCTTCTCGACGCGGCGGAACGCGTTTTGCCGCTCTACCCCGGCGTGGACCCGGACCTGCTCAAAGTCGGCGTCTTCCTGCACGACTGCGGCAAGGTCCGCGAGTTGAGCTACCGGCGATCGTTCGCTTACACCGACGAGGGGCAACTTCTCGGTCACCTGGTCATCGGCGTCGAAATGATGACGGAGAAGGCGGCCCAGGTCCTTGAACTGACCGGCGAGCCGTTCCCCCGCGAACTGCTGCTTCGAGTCAAGCACATGATTTTGAGTCACCACGGCCAACTCGACTTCGGCAGCCCGGTGGTGCCGATGACGCCGGAGGCGATCGCGCTGGCGGCGCTCGACAACCTCGACGCCAAGGTGCACACGGTCACCCGCGACATCCGCGACGACCGCGGGGCGGGGGCGTGGACACCATTTAGCGCGTCCATGCAGCGACGACTGTTCAAGGGACTCGCGACGGCCGACGATACCCCGGCCGGCGTGCCCCCGGAGGGCGCGGACTAGGGCCCGGATTCGGACATGGAACAGCAGATCCTCGCGGCACTCGCTCGCAAGAATTACCAGCCCCTCAAGCCGAAGGCGCTGGCGAAGAAGCTCGGCGTCTCGGGCGGCCAGTATGACGAGTTTCGCAAGACGTTGCGAGACCTCGTCAAGCAAGGCCGCGTCCAGTTCGGCAAGAGCCACACGGTTCGCGCGGCCCCGGCGGCAGGCACAATCACCGGCGTCTACCGGCGTCTGGCCTCCGGCCGCGGATTCGTTCTGCCGCACACCGTCGACGGCGGCCCGGCGGGCCCCGAGGTCAGCATCCCGGCCGACAATGGTGGTGACGCCGCAACCGGCGACGACGTGGTCGTCCGCATTATTCGGCCGGCGCAGGGCGATTCGTCGGCGGTCGGCGAAGTGGTGCGGGTGGTTGAACGGGCGACGCGGTCGTTCGTCGGCACGTATTTCGAGCGCGACGGCGAGGCGTTGGTCCGCGTGGA
>DATJGQ010000179.1:0-4834 GCA_035494815.1 Gemmataceae bacterium | reverse complement strand
GAGCACGCGCCGGAAGTGCTCGTGCTCGAAGCGCCGTATCAATGGGACGACGTCGGCAGTTGGCTCGCGCTGGAGCGCCTGCACGCGCAGGACGCCGACGGCAACACCATCGACGCCACCCATACCGGCCTCAACACGAGCAACTGCGTGATCGTCGGCGAGCGCGGCAAACTCATAACCACCATCGGCGTGAGCAACTTGCTGATCATTCAGGACGGTGACGCGATCCTGGTCGCCGACCGGCGGGAGGAGGCGACGGTCAAACAGCTCGTCGAACGCCTCAAACAGAAGGGGCTGGACAAGTATCTATGACGGCCAAGGGCCGGCTGCTCGGCGTGGACTACGGCACCGTCCGGGTCGGGCTTGCCGTCAGCGACCCGGACCGGATCATCGCCTCGCCGCTGGCGACTTACACCCGCCGCGACCCCGAGGTCGACGCGAGTTATTTTCGCGATCTCGTTCAGAGGGAGTCGATCGTCGGCCTCGTCGTCGGTCTGCCGGTGCATCTGAGCGGCCGAGAAGGGCAGAAGGCGACCGAGGCCCGGGCGTTCGGCAAATGGCTCGTGGACGTCACGAACCTTCCGCTGGTGTACTACGACGAGCGGTTCACGACGGTACAGGCCGAGTCGGCGCTCTGGGAGGCCGGGCTGACGCATAAACGCCGCAAGGACCGCCGCGACCGCGTGGCGGCGCAGATGCTTTTGCAGGCTTACTTGAACGCCGGTTGCCCGCCCGAGGAGCCGCCGCGGGCGTTGGACGAATAACTTTTGCCGGAACGCCTCCATGAGCGAACCGCAGTTTCGCGAGATCCAAGGCTACCTCGACGCGTTCGAGCAGCTCAACCACGGTCCCGGCCGCGAGTGCTGCTTCGAGTTCGAGCCGGTCGAATGGGGCGGCGACCTGGAGGGCAGTCTCGAAGCGCATTTCGCCGCGTTGCCGGGCGTGCACCCGCACTGGACGTTGACGGCCGAGAAGATGCCGTCCGGCTTGGACGGTCTACGGCCGGTGTTGGAGACGTGGTTCTTCGGCGTGACGTTCGGCGGGGCGGCGGAAGTCGCCGGGCGGGTGGCGGCAACAACGCGACGGGAGTGTGCCGAGCAATTCGTCCAGTTCCTGACGGACTTCTTCGGCGGCGTGCACCCGCGGGTCTGGCGCTTGTACATCCGCGGGGATGCGGGAGACAGCGGCTCAACGGCCGACGACTTCGCGCTCGAGCGCGAGCAGCATGTGTACTGGTTGCATTTCGATTGGACGGAGTGACAAATCCCGTGTTCCGCCGCGACCCGAGCTTGTGAGGGGAGCGCTCGGTGCGAGCGCTCCCCTCGCAAGCTCGGGTCGCGGCGAAACAAAATCTGCTGACCGCTCACGCCTCATACAAGCCCGACACGATCTCCTCCGCCAACTTCCGATCCTTTCCGTCGATTCTAAGCTCGAGTTTCCCCTGCCGGCTCCCCGGCACCTGACCGATCGCCTGCAAGCTCGACGCCCGTAGCATCACCGTCGTATTGCCGAACCAGCCCTTCTGCACCTCGACCGTCTCCAGCTCCTTGATCGGCACACGGACGGTCCTCGGCCTGGTGTGGAACGCCCCGACCTTGACCTGGTACTCAAGACACAGGTGCGTGCCCTCGTCGCGCAAGAGGCCGTGGCATTCGCCGAAACCCCAATAGAGCTTCGGGATGGAGAAGGGGAGAGATTTCATCATCAGAATCCCGGTCGACACGGGGAGCGGGGCGGCGGCATTTCGGGGTTATTCGCCGCCCGAAAGGGATTATTGCCCCAGCGGACATTTTTATCTCGCCCGGCCGGCGTTACCATAGTCCGGCCCCGGGGAGTCCGCCGTGTCCGACCCGCTCACTATACTCCGCTCGACGTTCGGGTTTTCCGCTTTCCGCGAGGGACAGCGGGAGGTGGTCGATCGGCTGCTCGCCGGCCGGTCGTGCCTGGCGATCTTCCCGACCGGTGGCGGCAAGAGCATCTGCTATCAACTGCCCGCACTCCTACTGGACGGCCTGACGCTGGTGATCTCGCCGCTGATCGCGCTCATGAAGGACCAGCTGGACTTCCTCAAGTCGCACGATGTGCCGGCGGCGCGATTGGATTCGTCGTTGACGATCGAGGAATCGCGGGAAGCCTTCAACGCCTTGCGGGCCGGGCGGCTCAAGCTGCTGTACGTCTCGCCGGAGCGGCTGTCGAACGAACGGTTCCGCGCCACCTTGCGGTCACTGAAGATCGCCCTCTTCGCGGTCGACGAGGCTCATTGCATCAGCGAATGGGGCCACAACTTCCGACCGGATTATCTCAAGCTCGCGCAACTGGCCCGCGAGCTGAAAGTGGGCCGCGTGCTCGGACTGACCGCGACCGCCCCGCCGGCCGTCGCCGCCGACATCGCGCGGGCCTTCGGCGTCGCCGGGCACGACATTGTTCGCACCGGCTTCTATCGGCCGAACCTGTCGCTGCTGATTACACCCTGCCGCGCCGGCGAGTCGGACGGCATGCTCGCGGAGCGACTCGCATCACGGCCGCCCGGGGCGACAATCGTTTACGTGTCGCTGCAGCGGACCGCCGAGCGAGTCGCCGAGTTCTTAGCGAGTCGCGGCGCGCCCGCGCGGGCGTATCACGCGGGACTCGACGCCGAAGTACGGGGCGAGGTGCAGGACTGGTTCATGGCGGACCCGCGGGCGGTCGTCGTCGCGACGATCGCGTTCGGCATGGGGATCGACAAGGCCGACATCCGCTATGTCTACCACTCCAACCCGCCGAAGACCCTCGAGAACTACGCGCAGGAAATCGGCCGGGCCGGCCGCGACGGCCTACCGTCCGTCTGCGAGTTGTTACTCTGTCCGGACGACCGCACGCCGCTGGAGAACTTCACCTACGGAGACACGCCCACGCCCGAAGTCGTCGCCGCCGTGATCGTGGACATTCTCGGCCGCGGCGAACTTTTCGACATTTCCCCTTACGAACTAGCCAACGAGCACGACATCCGCCCGCTGGTGCTCGACACGCTGCTCACCTATCTGGAGTTGGAGGGGCTGATCGAGGCGACCGGCCCGTTTTTCAGCGAGTACAAGTTTCAGCCGAACCGGTCGTCGGCGGCGATTCTGGCCGATTTCGACAAGCCGCGGGCCGATTTCCTCCGGCGCGTCCTCGCCCGCGCCGTGAAGGCCAAGGTCTGGTTCCACCTGGATGTGGCGGCGACGGCCGGGGCGCTCGGCGAACGCCGCGAGCGGATCGTGACGGCGCTCAACTATCTCGAGGAGAAGGGCGACTTGACCCTACAGGTGGCGGGCGTCCGCGAGGGCTATCGCCGGCTGCGGCTGCCGGGGGATCGGGCGGCGTTGGCGCAGCGCCTGCACGCGCGGTTCGCCGACCGCGAACGCCGCGACATCGAACGACTCGACGCGGTGATGCGGCTCCCGGAACAGCGGCGGTGTTGGGCGCGGTACTTGGGCGAGTATTTCGGGGACGCGGCGACGGAAGCCGAATGCGGCCACTGCGGCTGGTGTCGCGGCGAGCGGCCGATCGTGCCGCCGCGAGCGGGGGTCGTCATCGGCGACGTGGAGCGCGAGTTGGTGCGGGCGCTGCGCGGCGAGGGCCACCCGGCGTTAGCGACGCCGCGGCAACTGACGCGCTTTTTGTGTGGGCTGGCGTCCCCGGCGACGAGCAAGGCGAAGCTCACGAAACACGCCGCGTTCGGACGGTTGGCGCACGCACCGTTCGCGGAGGTGCTGCGGTTCGTCGAGACCGGTTCGCGACGCTTCGCAGAAGCGTGAAAGACTCTCACGCTTCTGCGAAGCGTCGCGAACCGGCTACTTCCCACGCAGTCGATCCCGATATTGCTTCGCCCGCGCCTCGTCCTTGAACTCGTCGAACAGCTGCGCCAACCGTGACACCGCCTTTTGCGTCTCGACCGCGTCTTGGTTGTAAATCACGTCCACGTACAGGTACGCATACAGCGCGTCCTTCTTGTGCGCCGGGTCACGGCGATAGACGTCGCCGAGAACGTTGTACGCCGCTGCTTTCAACGTCGGGTCGTTCGTCTTGTCGATGTACTCCTGCAGCTGCTTGGCCGTGTCGGCGAGCTTGTCCGGCGTGGCGCCGACGCCGATCTTGTAAATCGGCACCCGCGGGTCCCCGGCTGGTAGCGCCGACAGCCGCGCCTGAGCTTCCTCGGTCTTACCCGATTGCAGCGACAGGTCGATTACCTGCAGCGTGCATTCGAGTTTAACGTCGGCCGGCGCCCCCGGGGCGGCGATCAATCCGTCGTACGCCCTGCGGGCGGCGTCGGGGTCCGGCGGATCCTTATCGAGCATGAGGCGGGCAAGAGTGCGCGTCAAAGGCACCAGTTGCCAGGCGTCGGCGTTCTCGCGCTTGAACTTCTGGATGGCGTCGATCGCCGCCTTCAGTTGCAGCGCCCCCTCGTCGGCGCGGGCCGCGGTCAACGCCACGATGCGATATTCGATGTGCCGTTTGAGGTATTTCGACCCCTGCACGGCCGGCGTCTTGAGCAGCGCTTCATACTCCTTGATCACCTCCGCCGGCGGCTTGACCTCGGCCGCGGCCGAGCGGTAGTCGAGGCGGATCGCGCCGGGCACGTCGTACGCGATCTCGATGATTTCGCCGCTCGGAATCGTCTTGCCGGCGACCTTCACACCGGCGAGCGACTCCGAGTCGATCCGCCCGCTGACCGTGAGCACGCCGCCTTTGCCGGTCCGTTCGCGGTAAGAGACTTTCCCGTCCTCGGCTTGCAAGGTCGTGGCACTCAACATCAAGAGCATGAGACACGCGAGATAGCGCATGGTCTTTTCCTCGTTCCCACGCTCCGCGTGGG
>DATJGQ010000178.1:0-5059 GCA_035494815.1 Gemmataceae bacterium | reverse complement strand
TTCGCGGCGAGCCGGCCGTTCTGATCGGGCAGGAGGAGCCTTGGTTCGGTCCGGGGCCGGACCTGACCAAGTGTCCGAGCGGCCCGGTCCGACTGTGTCTCAGTCACACGCCCGACTACTTCGGTTGGGCACGGCGGCACGGCATCGACTTGATGCTTGCCGGGCACGTCCACGGCGGGCAGATTCGCCTGCCGTTCATCGGCCCACTCTTCGTGCCGAGCCGCTACAGCCGCCGTTTCGATAGTGGCACCTATTACTCGCGGCCGACGTTGATGCACGTGACGCGCGGCCTGGCAGGTCGTGAGCCGTTGCGGTTCAATTGTCCGCCGGAAGTCGTGCGGATCACGCTCCGCTGCGGACCTGAGCCGCGACCGTGAGGGCGCGGGCGCCCGCTCCCTCACGGTCGCGGCTCTGACTTCCGGAATCAATTGTGCGGCCGCTGCTCGCTGGGCCGGCGGCCGCCGCGGGAGAGGTTCATCGCCGTGTTGACGAGCCCGACGTGCGAGAACGCCTGCGGGAAGTTGCCGAGCTGTCGCTTGCCGACCGGGTCGTACTCTTCGGCGAGCAGACCGACGTCGTTACACAGGCCGAGCAATCGTTCGAACGTCGCCCTCGCTTCGTCCGTTCGCCCCTGCAGCGCGAGGTTGTCCGCGTACCAGAACGTGCACGCGAGAAACGTCCCTTCGCCGGGCGGGAGGCCGTCATTGGACTTTGACGTGTCGTAGCGGTCCACGAAGCCGTCCCGCAACAGGTCCTTTTCGACCGCGACGAGCGTGCCTTTCATTCTCGGATCGCTGGCCGGTAAAAAGCCGACGAGCGGGATCATCAGCAGGCTGGCGTCGAGCAAGTCGGTGTCGTAAGACTGCACGAACGAATTGAGCGACTTATTGAAGCCGTGCGCGCAGATTTCGGCGTGCACCTCGTCGCGGGCCTTCCGCCAACGGTCGGCCGGGCCGGGAAGACCGTACCGCTCGACGCCGCGAACGCCGCGGTCGAGCGCGACCCAGGCCATCACTTTCGAGTGGGTGAAGTGCCGCCGCGGGCCGCGGACTTCCCAGATGCCTTCGTCCGGCCGCCGCCATGCTTCCGCGACGAAGTCCACGAGCGCCCGCTCGACCCGCCAGCCCTCCTTATCGTTCGCCAGGCCGTGCTTGCGGGCCTGGTAGAGCGCGTCCAGGACTTCGCCGTAAACGTCGAGCTGGAATTGCTTGTGCGCGGCGTTGCCGATGCGGACGGGGCGCGAGTTCTCGTATCCTGGGAGCCAGTCGAGTTCGATCTCGGTCAGCCGCCGCTCGCCGCCGAGGCCGTACATGATGTTGGTCGCTTCCGGTTTGCCGGCGACGGCCCGGACGAGCCACGCCCGCCACGCCGCCGCCTCCTCGGGATAGCCCGCGTTCAGCAGCGACAGGAGCGTAAACGTCGCGTCGCGAAGCCAACAGTAGCGGTAGTCCCAGTTACGGACGCTGCCGATCCATTCCGGAAGCGAAGTCGTGGCGGCGGCGACGACTCCGCCGGTCGGCGCGTATGTGAGCGCCTTCAGCGTGATCAGCGACCGCCGGACCACCTCCTGATACGGCCCCGGGCCCGAGCAGCGGGCCGACCAGGCCTGCCACCACTCGCTGATTGCCCGGATCGCGTCGTCGGCATCGATCTTCGGGGGCGGCGGTTCGTGCGACGGGTGCCAGACCAGCACGAACGGCACCCGTTCGCCCTTCTTGACCGTGAATTCGGACACGGTGGTGAACTTCTCGTTCTTGAGCGGCGCCCCGGCCCAAAGCCGCAGCGCGTCCGGCCCGCCGACCGCCCGCAATCCGCCCTCCGCCCGCCGCACCCAGGGAACGATCGAGCCGTAGTCGAAGCGCATGATCATTTCCATGCGCATCCGCACTTCGCCGGTGACGCCTTCGACGACGCGGACCAGCCTCGGGTGATGGTCGCGGCCCGGCATGCAGTCGACGAGACGCGCCCGGCCGTCAGCGGTCTCGAACTCCGTTTCCAGGACGAGCGTCCCTTCGCGGTACTTCCGGCGGACCGACCGCACCTCCGCGGCCGGGGCGATCTGCCAACGCCCATGCTGGCAGGTCCCGAGCAATGCCGCGAAGCACGCGCGGGCGTCGAACCGGGGAAAGCATAGCCAATCGACCGACCCGTCGCGGCCGATCAATGCGGCAGTCTCGCAGTCTCCGACCAGTGCGTAATCTTCGATACGGGACGGCATGGTTCGTTAAAGTGCAATTTCGATGGTCGGTTCGTCTTCGCGTTGGCGCATCGGCGCTCCCACAGATGCAGCGGCATGAAGTGTGCCATTCGCCGCGGGAAACGACCCGTCGGCCTCAGCCGCAGTGCAATTCGACGATGATGCCGCCGAGGCGGAGCCGCCGGTGAAGAGCTGAGAACCAAAACTCGCGCCCCCAGCGGAGGCCACACTCCTCGCACGCCCCCCGGAGTTGGCCGCGATTGTACGTCCGGCAATGCCAGAGGCGGCTGCACCAGGCCCCGGTAAAGGTGTCTTCCGTGCACATGAGTAACAGCCTGCCGCCGGGCCGGAGTACGCGGGCGAGTTCGCGGAGCCCGGGCCGCGGGTCGGGCAGATGTTCAAGCACCCAGCCGCAGACGATCGCGTCGAACGTCGCGTCCGGATAGGGCAGCCGCGTCAGGTCCGCCGCGGCGTGCGTGACGCGGTCGCTGTCGAGTCGACGGCGCGCCCGGAGGAGCATCTTTTGTGACAGGTCGAACGCGGTAATGCGAGCATCCGGGTCCGCGTGTTTGAGCAGGAACAGGGAGTATCGGCCGTTGCCGCAGGCCGCGTCGAGGATCGACTTGCACCCGCGGACGTCGAACGCGCCGGGACGGATCAGTCGGCCGGCGAGCGCCTCGTGACCGGTGACCAAGCCGGTCACGGCCGTCAGCGCCCCCGCGACGCCGTCGTAGTGGCTGGTGACGAACCGTTTGTAGTCCGATTCGGACCGCGTCTGCTGCTGTTTCGATTCGATGGCGCCGATCAGCCCGCCCTTCGGCGGCGATGACTGCTGCATACTCATGCGGTCAGCTTATACGAAGATGCGGCGGTTGTAGACGTACCATTCGAGCAGGAGCAGACCCAGCCCGGCGAGGACGGCCCACTTCCACAGTTCGCGCGGCTGACGGCGGGTCGCGCTACTTTGCACCGACTCGGACCCGAGCTGCACGGCCGGCCGCGGCTCGATGTTGCTCTCGTCGGCGTCGAGGAGGTTGATCGCGAACCGCCGCAGGCCGCCGTCCCACGACGCGGTGTAGGCTCCGACGCGGTCGGTCGCCCCGTACGCGAAGTCGGCCCGCGTGCCGCGCTCCAGCGTCGTCGATTGGTTCTTCGGGTCGGTCACCTTGATCTGCGGCACGCGGCCCTCCGGGCGGATCAGCTTCACCTGGCCGGGCTGAATCGTTTCCTCGCCGGCGGCGTCGCGGATGTTGCCGAGCGTGTAGAGGACGTTCCGCCAGAACAGTGGGAAGCTCGGCAGAAGCGGCCAGTTCGTATTCCATTCGCCCGAATCGGTCAGGATCGGGAAGCACATGACCACGTCCGCATATGCCCCGCGGGACAGCGCGACCATCAACGCGACGTCGCGGTCGCTCTCCATGAGACGTGGCGTCCGCGGCGGCAGGCCGTGCATGCGGAACGCCTCGCTAATGCCGACCTCGTGCAGGCCGGTCAGGTATTTGAGCAAGCCGTGCTGGTTGGTCCAGCCCTTGATCGCGGGGTTCTCGATCTTTTCAACGCGCTGCTCGCCACTTGCCTCGCCGCCGGCCTTCCAGGGCGGCGGCGGGTGGCCGATGAAAAGCGTGTTCGCCCGCGGCAGATCGTCCTCGCGGGCCGGGGCGCAGCGGTCGAAGACCACCAGGTCGTAGTCACCGGCCCGCGCCGGCTCGACGTACTTCTGCGTGCTCAGGTCATCCGGCCCGATGCGGACGACCTCGGCGACCTGTTTGGTCGCGTCGTCGTTGAAGAACGCGTCGAGGATGGGGTTGGATTTGCCGACGATCAGCACCTTCGCCTTACGGATCACGCCGATGACGAGCCAGGCTTCGTCGTCGAGCGGGAACTGGTCGCGGGCGTCGGTGATGCGGGCGCGGACGAGCAGTTCCGTGCGGTCGTCCAGGTCTGTCAGCTCGAAGGTGACGCCCGACTCGCCTGGGTGGTCCGACGCCGGGGGGGCGGGCGGCTCGTCCTTCCCCGGTGCGGCCGCGGGCTTCTCGGCGCGGACGACGTGTCGCGCCGGGAGATACACCGTCCGCGCCGGCAACACCTTCTCGAGCCGGCCGTCCGCGCGGACCTCGACCTCGACGTTCACGGTCGAAGCGCGCGGGCGGTAGTTCAGCAGGCGGGCGAACAGTTGCACCTTGCTCGCGTCGGTTTCGTCGCGGACGGCGTTGAAGTTGACGATCCCGACATTGTCCACGTTCTCCGGCCCGGGCTTCCCGATCGTGTGCAACTTCGGTTCGAGTTTGCCGAGCGCGAACTGCGGCACGTCGGGGAATCGGCCGTCGCTGAACAGGTGGAGCTCCGTCTGAATTCCCTCGACCGGGACATACACGCGTTCCTTGCCCGGCTCCGGGTTCTCCGGTTTGGCCGCTTCGTTCTCAGTCGACCGCGTCGGGTTCGCGAGACTGTCGGCGAGCGAGAGCGCCTCCTCGATCCGCGTCGTCCGCTGCGTCGGCTGGATGTCGCGGACGACCTGCCGCAGCAGGTGCCGGTTCGACGTATACGACTGCCGAATTTCCGCGACCGAGTTGAAGACGATCACCATGCCGTTGTCTTCGTCGCCGGCGGCGTCGATCTCCTTGAGCGCTTCCTGCTTGGCCTGTTCGAGTCGATTCGGCTCGACGTCCGCCGCCGACATGCTGGCGGAGTTGTCGATCAGGAGGATGTAATGTTTGCCACGGGAGGTCGCCCCGTGAAACCGCGGGGCGAGGATGCCGTAGATGAGCGACAGCACGCAGAGCAGTTGCAGGAGCAGAAGCACGTTTTGCCGTAGCCACTGGAAGAGGGCGTTGACGTGCAAGTCTTCGATGCTCTTCTTCC
>DATJGQ010000177.1:0-5850 GCA_035494815.1 Gemmataceae bacterium | reverse complement strand
CGTTTCCTGCTGACCGAACCCGGCTCCGTCATCGTCGATCGGACGGAGCTGGGGCGGCTTGGCATCCGGGGGGTCGGCGACCGGGCGGAAATCAACGGCCACCGGGTGCGCGTCGTTGCCCTCGTGGACGGGCTCCAAAGTATCGCCGCACCTTACGTGTATTGTTCCACCGAGACAGCCCGGCAACTGCTGCGGTGGCCCGCCGATCAGACGACTTACGTGCTCGCCCGCTGCCACGACCCCGCGAGCGCCTCGGTCGTGGTCGAGCGCTTGCGGGCCAATCCCCATGTGTCCGTTTTCACGGCCGAGGAACTTTCCTGGCACACGCGCTTACACTGGATGATGAAGACGAAAGCCGGGATTGCCCTGGGTTTCGCCGCCGCGCTCGGCCTGTTGGTCGGTGCCGTGGTTACGAGCCAGACGCTGTACGCCGCCACCGCCGTCTCCGTGCGCGAGTACGCGATGCTCCGCGCGCTGGGCATTCCGCGCCGGAGGATGAGGGCGATGGTCCTTGCCCAGTCCCTCTGGGTCGGTGTCTTTGGCATCGCGTTGGGCGTGCCGGCGGTATACTCCCTAGCCGGGGGCGCCGCTGCCTTGGGGGCCAAAGTGCTCTTATCGCCGTGGCTGGTCACCGCGGCGGGAACCGTGACGCTCGTCATGGCCTTGGTCTCGGGTCTGGTCGCTCTGCGGTCCCTGCGATTGGCTGAACCGGCCACACTGTTGCGTTGAGCGAATCGCGAGCCGGAACCCACGGCTCGCCTCGAGGTGTGTGTCATGAGTACCAAATGGCGTAGCCTCCGCCTCGCCTACTCTCTGGGACTCGTAACACTGATTGCCAGCTCAGTCGGCGCCGGCTGGGTCGTCAATCGCTCCCGGGCCGGGCACTCTCCCACAATCCTGTCGGAGCCTGTGGAACCAGCCATTGTCTGCTTCGGCTATGTCGACGGGCCGTCGGGGGTCACGGCCCTCGCCCCGCTCGTGGCGGGCCGTGTGACCCGGGTCGAGGTGCAGGAGAATGAACCGGTCATAGCCGGATCGGTGCTGATCCGTCTGGACGACCGCCTGGCCCAGTTCCGCCTGCGGCAAGTCGAGGCGAGCCTCGCAGCCGCGCGGGAGCAGCTCGCCCAGGCGCGGAAATTGCCCCGACAGCAGCAGATCAAGGTGGCGCAGCAGCGAGCGGCCATCGACGCGGTGAAGTACCGCGTCGAGGGGGCCCGCACCACGCTCGCCCGCAAGCGCCGACAAGCCGAGAAGGAGATCGTCGGTCAGACGGAAACCGACGTCACAGAAACCCTGCTGCACGAATTGGAAGCCCTCTACCAGGTGGAAACGGGCAAGCTCAGTGAACTGCAACTCAACGACCCGGATGCAGGCGTCAGACAGGCTCAGGCCGACGTGGACGCCAAAGAGGCGCAGCTCGACGAGGCCCGCGCCGCCCTGGAGGAGTATGCCTTGAAGGCACCGGCGGACGGGACGGCGTTGCGCGTCCTGGTCGGCCCCGGCGACGTTGTGGGGGCGCAGGCGAAACAGCCGGCCGTCATCTTCTGCCCGGCTGGCCGGCGGATTGTGCGCGCAGAAGTGGAACAGGAGTTCGCCCGCAGCGTGGCGATCGGTCAGGCCGCCTCGATTCGGGATGACAGCAACGGCGAGGGCGGCTGGTCGGGCCGCGTCGTGCGCATCTCCGACTGGTACACGCAACGCCGTTCGATCATGCCGGAACCGTTGCAATATAACGACGCGCGCACGCTCGAGTGCATCATCGAGCTGGATACGGGCCAACCGGGACTCCGGATCGGCCAGCGCGTACGGGTCACGCTACGGCCGGCAGCCGGTTGACGGAGGTTCATGGATGAAATCACAGTGCTCGTGCCTTGCCGCTTGTGCGCTCGCTTGCCTGTTGCTGGCGACGATCCCGGTCGCGGCGCAGCCGAATAAGACTGGCCTGGAGGAAGTCGCGGCTCTCTTTCTGACTACCGCACGAACGGCCCTGAAGTGGGACGAGCCCGCGGAACCGGCACGGGTCGTCGGGCCGATCTACTTCGTCGGCACCAAGGGCCTCGGCTCGTTCCTGATCAAGGGTTCCGAGGGACACGTCGTCCTGTACACAGGCATGCCGGGTTCGGGGCCGATGATCGAGAAGTCGATCGCCAGGCTCGGGTTCAACCCGAAGGACGTCAAACTCATACTGACCGGCCATGCCCACTGCGACCACGTCGGCGGGCACGCCTACCTCAAGAACGTCACGGGCGCGAAGATCGCCATGATGCGCGAGGAGGTGGAACTGTTCGAGTCCGGCGGCAAGGTCGACTTCCAGTACGGCAACTACAAGGCATTCGCGTTCGAGCCCGCCAAGGTGGACACGGTCTTCCGGGACGAGGACAAGATCACGCTGGGCGACATTTCGATCAAGGCACTTCTGACCCCCGGGCACACCAAAGGCTCGACGACCTACGTCATGAACGTGGTCGATGGCGGCAAGACGTACACGGTCGCCTTCCCCGACGGGACCAGCGTCAACCCCGGCTACAGCGTCGCCCGGAACCCGTCCTACAAGGGGATTGAAGGCGACTACCGCCGGACCTTCCGCACGCTCGAAGCGTTGAAGCCGGACGTCTGGCTGGCGCCCCACAACGAGTTCTACGGCCTCGACGCCAAGCTCAAGCTCGCGGCGAAGGATGGGGCCAAGGCCTGGCTGGACCCGGAGGGATACCGAAAGTGGGTCGCCGCCCAGAAGGAGAGGTTCGAAGCCGATGTTCAGAGGGAGCGGGCCGCTCCTGATGGCAATCCGCGGCAGGGCGCTCGCTGAACCCGTCTCACGGCGAATCCGACACCTGATGGGGCCGACTTGGGGTTGCACAATGCCGCCACACCGGGCATAACGACCCGCGCCCGCTGCCCGCCCGCCACCCTCTTCCCCCCGGAGGCACGATGCCACACCTTTCCTGGCCCCGGTTGCTGATCGCTGCCCTGACCGTCGCCATCGCCTTCGGTACCGCAAGTGCCACCGAAACCGTCGGCGTCAATGGCAGCAATGCCCGATTCCCATCCGCCATCGAGGTCCAGGCCGCGGGCCAACCGGTGCGGCTGTCCCTCACCGGCGCGGCCGTGCGGAAAAAGGCTTTTATCACCATCTACACCATCGCCAGCTATCTTCAGGACGGCGTGGCCGCGAAGACGGCCGACCAGTTGGCCGCCGCCCAGGGCGTCAAGGTCCTGGTCCTGGTTATGGAGCGCGATGTCGACGGCCGGGACATGGTCGACGGGATTCGGTCGGGCATTCGCCTGAATCATCCGGCCGACGCATTCGCCCCCGAGCTGGCCCGAATCGGACAAGTCCTCCAGGCCATGCGGCTGCAGAAGGGCGAACGGGTGACGCTGATCGCGGTCCCCGGCGCCGGCCTCCGTTGTTACGTACCCGGGAAGACCGACGCGGTCGTCGGCGACGCGGCGTTCGCCCGGGCCGTCTGGGACATCTACCTTGGCCGCAACAATGTGAGTGACGCGGTCAAATCGGGGCTGGTGTCCCGGCGATAACGCCACCCAACGCCTTGGGCACGACCGCCGGCGTTGTACGTTACTTTCGCCCGGCATGTATTGCTGGAAGTTCGATTCCTTGACGGAAGCGCGCTGATGCCGCCGGTCGAGTGAAGTGGCGGGTTGCCACCACGCGCGACGGACTTTATTTGGCGACCGCTCCTTTCGCGTCGGAGTAGCCAAGCGGCAGGCGCGCGGCCTTAATCGTCGTCACGAAACGGTTTGCGGTCGCGGTAGAGGGCCAACTGCTTCTCTGCCTTCGCGCGGTCTTCGCCGTCGAGGTCCTTGTTGCTGAGCACCTTCTCCTGTTCGGCCACGGCTCTGTGAAAGTCGCCGGTTTCGGCGTAGGCAGCAGCAAGAGTGCCCGAGAAATACCAATCCGCATCCTTGCCCGCGAGTTCGATTGCCTTTTGCGCGAGCGAGACCGCCTTCGCGCCATCGCGGTACTTAGCGTCCGGACAGGTCGCCGCTAACCAGGCCCGGCCGTTGAAGGCGTCTGCATTGCCGGGATCGAGTCGGATGGCCTCGTCATAATCTCGGATCGCACGACCGTAATCCTTTTTGTCGCACCAGGCATCGCCGCGGGCGTCAAAGGCCTGGGCGTTTTTGGGGTCGAGTCGGATGGCCTCGTCGTAGTCACGGATCGCGCGGTCGTAGTCCTTCTTTTCGGACCAGGCACCGGCACGGTTCATAAAGGCGAGCGCGTAATTTGGGTCGAGTCGGATGGCTTCGTCGTAGTCGCGGATCGCGCGATCGTAGTCTTTCGTGCCTTGCCTGGCATTGCCGCGGTTGTTGAAGACCTGCGCGAACTTTGGGTCGAGTCGGATAGCATCATCGTAGTCACGGATCGCGCGGTCGTAGTCTTTCGTGCCTTGCCTGGCATTGCCGCGGTTGTTGAAGGACCGCGCTTTCTTTGGGTCCAGTCGGATGGCCTCGTCGAAGTCGCGGATCGCGCGATCGTAGTCCTTCTTGGCGAGCCAAGTAGCACCACGGTTGTCGAATGCATCCGCATCGCCGGCGTCGATGCGTATACACTCCGTAAAGTCCTTAATCGCGTTGTCATATTCGCCACGATACAGCCAACCGAGTCCGCGCATGGTCAAGGCAAACGAATCTGCCGGGTTGGCTCGAATCACGTCAGTGAAATAGGCCGGGGCATCGCGAGTGAGCACGAAGTCGGACTTCTTCGCCCAGCCCTCGCGGTGACCGTCAAAGATACGCAGCGATCCGTCGCGGTCGTCCCGGACTCGGATCGGGTAAACGCCGCGGAACTCGAATTTCACTTGTTTGCCGTTCTCGTTTCCGCGAAAGGTTATTTCGTTGTTCGGCTTTTTGCCGAGGACTCGCTCGCCCGTCCAAGAATCGGGCGCGTGCGGGGTGGCGGCCGGCGTGCCCAAAGGGGCGATGAAAGCGGCACAGATGGAAAAAAAGATCGAGCGCGGAGACATGGTACACCTTCGAATACGTAAAACCGTGCTTGCGCTGACCGGCCGACCCGGCCGGAACCAGCAGGCACCTGGTGAATCGGAGTCAGGGTCGCATGGTCGTCCGTCAGAAGACGCTGCGTGCGGAAAAACCGGCTCGGCCACGTACCGCCGTCTGCGAGCGTTGTTTTCTGCAACGCGACCATCACCTAATTCTAGGCAGCCGTCCGCTGCGCGGTTAAGTGCGGTGTGTGTCCGATTTGTCTGAACTCCCTGAATTCGTTTGTTTCGCTCAGATTCGTTCAGATTCGTTTTCGTGCGTTCAAATTCGTTCGCCAAACCCGACCCCCGAGAACGCAAGAACGCAAAACGAATTCCACGGAGCGGGTCCGCCGCCATCTTCGCCTTGACGCCGCAGCCGGCCCACGCTATCGCGGCCGTCCATGTCGGGGATAGGCCCCGCGACCTGAGGAGGCGGACAGGATGTCAAGCCGACGGTGGCTGCTGGCCGGAGTGGCGCTGGTGTTGGGGTCGGCGTCCGGCTGCCGGTTGTTCTGCGACCGGTATTGCGAACGGGAGTACGATCACTGCGGCCGCATGGTCCAGAATCGCGGCTGCGCGCCGTCATGCGCGCCGGCCTGTCCGCCGGGGTGTGCGCCGGCCGTAGGCTATTACACGCCGCAGCAGCCGGTCGCGCAGGGTACGTATTGTCCGTGACGACCCCGCAAGTGGTGA
Source organism: Gemmataceae bacterium (assembly GCA_035494815.1). Classification (GTDB taxonomy): domain Bacteria; phylum Planctomycetota; class Planctomycetia; order Gemmatales; family Gemmataceae; genus DATJGQ01. The sequence continues at coordinate 157 of DATJGQ010000177.1, read as the reverse complement.
CGCCGCGACCCGAGTCTTCGAGGGGAGCGCTTACCGCAAGCCCTCCCCTCGAAGACTCGCGTCGCGGCTAAACAATTAGGCCCCGACACTCGCCTTTTGCCCGTGGTTCGCGTCGTACCACGCCCGCAGGTCGTTGTCGCAGTTGCGCATCGCCTGT
>DATJGQ010000176.1:0-7172 GCA_035494815.1 Gemmataceae bacterium | reverse complement strand
ACGATCCACGATCCACGATCCACAGGTCACGATTGAAGAGCCATGGCTGTACCTCAAACCGCTGTTCATGGCGGAAGTCGGCGTCGCCCGGACGCTGCGAAACCTGCGCGAGGGCGGCCACCCGCTGCCGGCGGTCAACATCGACAACGCGCTCAAATGGGTCGAACAGCGGATGGGCGTCGAACTGGCCCCGGCCCAGCGTGACGCCATCCGCCGGGCGACGACCGAGAAAGTCCTCGTCATCACCGGCGGCCCCGGCGTCGGCAAGACGACGTTGGTCCGCGGGATCATCGAAGTCTTCGCCGCGAAGAAGCTGCGAGTCGCACTGTGTGCCCCGACCGGTCGCGCGGCCAAACGGCTGAGCGAAGCCACCGGCCGCGAGGCGAAGACGATCCATCGGCTGCTCGAGTACGAACCCGGCCTGGGCGGCTTCAAGCGCGACCGCGACCACCCGCTCGATTACGACCTGATCGTCGTCGACGAGACGTCGATGGTCGACGTCGTGCTGATGAACCAATTGCTCAAGGCGGTTTCGCCGTGGGCGTGCCTTGTTCTCGTCGGGGACGTCGATCAGCTGCCTTCGGTGGGCCCGGGGGCAGTTCTCGCGGACGTGATTGCCTCGGGGGTCGTCCCCGTCGTGCGGCTCACAGAGATTTTTCGTCAGGCGGGCGAGAGCTGGATCGTCCGAGCCGCGCACGCGGTGCACGCCGGCGACCTGCCGACGTCGGCGCCGGCCGGCCAAGGCGATTTCTTCGTCGTCCCCGCGGAGGAGCCGGCGGCGATCATTGACCGGATCATCGAAATGGTCCGCGACCGCATCCCGGCCCGCTTCCGTCTCGACCCGCTCCGCGACGTACAGGTGCTGACGCCGATGAATCGCACCGAACTCGGCGTGCGGAATCTGAACGCGCGTTTGCAGGAGGTCTTCAACCCGCCGCGCGGCCAGGCGGAGGTCCAGCGGTTCGGCTGGTCCTTCCGCGTCGGCGACAAAGTCATCCAGACGCAAAACAACTATCAGCGCGAGGTCTTCAACGGCGACATCGGCCGCGTCGTGGCGATCGACGAGAGCGAACGGGCGCTGACCGCCGAGTTCGACGGCCGACAGGTCTTCTACGATTTCGGCGAACTCGACGAGCTGGCCCTCGCGTTCGCGTGCACGATCCACAAAGCGCAAGGCTCCGAGTATCCCGCGGTCGTCATCCCGCTGCACACCCAACACTTTCTGATGTTGCGGCGGAACCTGCTCTATACGGGCATCACGCGCGGCAAGCGGCTGGTCGCGATCGTCGGCAGTCGGCGGGCGCTCGCCCGGGCCGTCGGACAAGCCGACGAGGGCCGGCGGTACTCGCTGCTCGGCGATCGGCTCCGCGGTGCCGAACCGTCACATGGGACTCATGGGACTTATGGGACTCATGGGATGCGCTGACCCGCTTGGGCACATTTCTTGCTGTTTTTCCCGACGTGGTGGCGGGACGTTGCGCGCGCGGGTGGGGGGCACCCGCCAGTCCGCCGTAATTCGCGAGGAGTAGCGCCATGGCAACAGCGACGTTGGGGGGCACCGATTGGCTCAACCGCTTGGTCCGCGGGGAGTTATCGGCAATTGAAACGTACCAGCAGGCCCTCGGCAAAATGCGGGACGCCCCCGAGGCGACTGAACTGCAGGCCATCGAAGCGGATCACCGGAGCGCCGTCCGGGCCCTCAAAGACCAGGTCCTGCAGTCCGGTGGCACGCCCGACGACCATTCCGGCGCCTGGGGCGCCTGGGCGAAGTTCGTCGAAGGCACGGCCCGCATCTTCGGGAACACCGCTGCGCTAGAGGCCCTCCGCCAGGGCGAGCAGCACGGCATCAAGGAATACGAACGCGCGATGGAGGCGGAAGAGCTGGCCGCCGAGACGTCCAAGCTGATCCGCAGCAAACTCTTACCGCAAGCCCAGTCCCACATTGCTGTGTTGGATCGGCTGATCGATTTTCAGTGAACGGGCCGGGTTCACCGGCGAGTCCGAACGCAATTCGAGGAGGCACGAGAATGGCAGAGAAGAGCACCCTGAAAGACCTGTTCATCGACGAGCTGCGAGACATCTACCACGCCGAAGGGCAGCTGGTGAAAGCGCTGCCGAAAATGGCCAAGACCGTCAGTAACGCGGACCTCAAGGCCGCGATCGAAAAGCACCTCGAGGAGACCAAGGGCCACGTCGACCGACTGGAACGCGTCTTCGAAGGGATCGGCGAAAAGGCCCGCGGCAAGAAGTGCCAGGGCATGGCCGGGCTGATCGACGAGGGCAAGGAGTGGATGGACGAAGACGCCGAGCCCGACGTGCTCGACGCCGGCATCATCTGCGCCGCGCAGAAAGTCGAGCACTACGAGATCGCCACGTACGGCTGCCTGTGCACCTGGGCGCGGCAATTGGACCTCGACGAGGCGGCGGACCTGCTCCACCAGAACCTCGAGGAAGAAAAGGCGGCGGACACGAAGTTGACCGAACTGGCGGAGAGCCACATCAACGCCCAGGCGGGGATGGGCGGATAAGCACTCGCGGCGAAGTCGTCCGCAATATGGGCCGTCAGAGCGGGAAGCGTAAGCGACGGACGTTTTGAACGCTCCGTCGCTTACGCTTCCGGCTCTGACTTTGAACGTTTAGGCACGCCGATTGCGAATTGATTGAATTGAGGACTCTCCCGGCGACAGTGATTGCCGTCGGGCGGGGGCGCCGGATGGCCCGGCGCCGGCCGTATTGCTGTGGCAGGGCCTGCCATGAAACGCCCTTTGCGCGTCGCTGTCGCCGACAGTGAGCAGTTCATGCTCGACTACTACCGGGACCTGCTGCCCCGGTTGGGACACGAAGTCATCGAGGCGGCGCACGGCCGACAGTTGCTCGAACTGTGCCGTACCGAGAAGCCCGACCTGGTTATCACCGACGTGAAGCTCGTCGACATGGACGGCCTCGAGGCGACCAACGAGATCAATCGCGAGCGGGAAGTTCCGGTCATTCTGGTTTCCGACCATCATGACGGCGAGACACAAGCCCGGGCCGTGCAAGACCACGTCATGGCGTATCTCGCCAAGCCGGTCAAGGAGGGCGACCTGACCGCGGCGATCAGCCTGGCCATGGCGCGGTTTCAGGACTGGAAGGCGCTGCGAAAGGAGGCGGCCGACCTGAGGCAGGCGCTAGAAGATCGCAAGCTCGTGGAACGGGCGAAGGGGGTCGTCACGCGGCGGGTCGACGTGCCGGAGGCGGAGGCGTTCCGCCGGTTGCGGAAACTTGCCAGCGATCAGAACCGCAAGCTGTCGGAGGTGGCCCGCGACGTCCTCGGGGCGGAGGAGATCTTTGATAAACTCGATCGCGCTTAGATGGGACTTACGGGACTCATGGGACTTATGGGACCTATGGGCTCATAAGTCCCATAAGTCCCATAAGTCCCATTAGGCTGCTCACGCGGTGGCCGGCTGCGGGACTACGGTCGTGCTTTCGCCGGCGGGCAACTCCAGGATTCGCAGCGGCGGGGCGTCGGGCATTGTCCGGCGTAACAGCGGCAGTGCGACGTTGTAGACGGGGATCCCCGTCGTCGTGCGGCCTTCGGGCGAGCCGCGGTGGGCGTGGCCGTGGACCGCGACAGTCACGCCGTAGCGGTTGATCGGCTCTTCCAGTCGGCCGCAGCCCAAAAAAGCCCAGATCTCGGCCGGCTCGGGCTCGACCGTCGCTCGGATGGGCGCGTAGTGGATCAGTGCGACTTTCGACCGGGTCCGCAGTCGCGTCAACGCCCGCTCCAACTTCAACGCCTCATCGACCGCCGCTTTGACGAACCGCTTCACCTCGGTCTCGCCCCAGGCCTCTAACGTGCCGCGGCCGAATCCGCCGGGGAAGCCTTTCGTCCCGCCGATGCCGATGCCGCGGACTTCGCAGGCGTCGCCGTCGAGTACAGTCACGCCGGCCTCGCGCAAGACGTTGGCCACTTCGCCGGCCTTGCCGTCCTCGAAATCATGATTGCCCAGAACCGCGACGACCGGGATTTTGACCGCGGTCTTCAGATCGCGGGCGAGGATCTGTGCCTCTTCGACGTGTCCGAAGTCGGTCAGGTCGCCGCCGACCAGCAACACGTCGGCCAGCTTGCCGGCCTGCTCAAACAGCGGTTGCAGGACACCCTGCGACGCCTTCGTGTAGTGAAGATCCGCCATCGCCCCGACGCGAACGAGTTCGCCGTTCTGCATCCGCTGTCCCCCGCAATCTCAGCGCCCCGCGCGCACCCCTTCCGTCCACTGTTCGATCTGCTCGGGCGTCAGGTCGCCGTGCGGCGGCAGGCGGGGGTCGCGGTAACCCCATTCTTCAATATCGATCTCGTACGCCGTGGGCGACAGCAACGGTCCCAGACAGAGTGACTCGTCCGGGTTATCCGCCGAGTCAAATTCTTGCTGTAAGCGGCCGATCAACTCGCGCATCACCCACTGCGGGATTCGGCCGCGCTCGCCGGGGTAGACGTACCCGAACATGACGAGATGGCCGAGGAGCACTCGCCAGTGCTGGTGGAAGCGGTCGAGCAGCCGCTCCCAGTCGAGCCGATCGGCGTATGCCCGCAGCAAATGCGCGATGTCCGCCCCGTCGTACCGGCCGCGGTCCATCACGAACACCTTCGACCAAATCATGTCGCCCGGCCCGACCATCCGCACCGGAACGCCGAGCAATTCGGCGTCCTCGGCGGACTCGAACCACTGGTCGTCCACCGACCCGACGCCGTTACCGAGGTTGAAGATCAGGTCCACGAAATGGCCGTCGGAAAAGACCTTCGCGAGCCAGTGGTCGTAAACGATCTCGCCGCGGTAACCGGCCGAAGTGAGGGCCTCGAGCGCGGCGTCCACGTCTCGGCGGCGGATGAACAAGTCGAGGTCCTTCGTGTGCCGGACAATGCCGGTGTAGTTGGCGAAGGCGTAGGCACCGCCCACGAGGACGGGCACGTCCGAGGCGCGGAGCACCTCCAGCGCGTGGTGGTAAAACTCCTGAGCCGGGGCTTCGAGGACACCGGATGCGGTCAGGGACATTGGTTTTCTCCGGTGGTGGATTGCCGGACTGGAGCGGCACCGGGCCGCTCGGTTGGGCGACCGGCGGACGACCGGACAAAATGGCGGAGCCTAAAGGTGCAACTGGCGTGCCGGGAGCGAGCGCGGGCGAGTCACTGATTCAGGCTTTGGAGCTGCCCGTTGAGGACTTCACGCACCTTGACGGTAAGAGCTGTCGGTAGGAATGGCTTGTGCAAGAACGCGGCGGTGCCGCCGCCCCGGCGGATGACTTCGTCCTCCGTGTAGCCGGACAGGAACATGACGCGCAGGTCCGGCCGTTGGGCCGTCACTTTTGCGGCCAGCTCGGGCCCGCTCACGCCCGGCATGACCACGTCTGAAACGAGCAAGTGGATCGGCTGGTCGTACGACTCGACGAGGGCGAGCGCGGATTCCCCGTCGCGGGCCTCGAGCACCTGATATCCCTGGCGGGTCAGGACCAGCCGCACGAGAACGCGGACGGCGTCGTCATCCTCGACCACGAGGACCGTCTCTTGAGCGGCCGCCGTCGGCGCACTCGGCGGCGTCTCTCTCGGCTTGCCGCCCGCCGCCGGCAGGTTGCTGGTTGGCAGGTACAGGGTGAACGTCGTGCCCTCGCCCGGGGCGGTGCGGACGCTGATGTCGCCGCCGCTCTGTTTAACCACGCCGTACACCGTCGCCAGGCCCAGCCCGGTGCCCTCGCCGACCTTCTTGGTGGTGAAGAACGGCTCGAACAGCCGGGCCTTGGTCGCCGCGTCCATGCCGACGCCGGTGTCGCAAACCGAAAGGACGGCGTATTCGCCCGGCCGCAGTTCGGGATGCTCGTGCAGGTCGTCAGGGCCGAGGTTCGCGGCGGCGGTCGTAATCGTCAGCCGTCCGCCGTTGGGCATGGCGTCGCGGGCGTTGACGGCGAGGTTGAGGATCACCCGCTCCAACTGCCCCGGGTCGGCCAGGACCGGAAGCGACTCGGCGGCGCGGACCGTCTCCAGCGTGACGTCCTCCCCGATCACGCGGCGGAGGATGTTCTCCATGTCGGAGACGACGCCGCTCAGGTCGAGGACGCGGGCCTGCAGGATTTGCCGGCGGCTGAATGCCAGGAGTTGCCGCGTGAGGTCGGCGGCCTTTTCGCCGGCCTTGCGGACCTCTTCGGCGGCGCCGCGCAAGTCGTTCGGGACGATCGCGGTGATCCGCTCCGGCTTGAGCCCGTCGAGCAGCACCTCGGTGAAGCCGAGGATGGCGGTGAGCAGGTTGTTGAAGTCGTGGGCCACGCCGCCGGCGAGCCGGCCGACCGCCTCCATCTTCTGCGCCTGGCGGAGTTGCCCTTCGAGCCGCCGCTGCTCGGTGACGTCCCGGGAGAGGACGCAGCGGGCGGGACGGCCGTCGAAGTGCAGCGTGTGTGAGTTGACCTCGACGTCGATGATCCGCTCGTCCTTGGTGCGGTGCCGCCAGACGCCGTGGCTCGCCACCGGCGGCAATTGCGGCAAGGCGGCGAGCAGCGCCGCGACATCTTCCCGCGGGCGGATGTCCTTCAGCGTCAGGCCGAGGAACTCTTCCTCCGAGTAGCCGTATTGCTGAACGGCCGCCTGGTTGACCGCCAGGAATCGCAGGGTCCGCGTGTCGTAGATCCACATCGGCAGCGGGCTGGTCCGGAACAGTTCGCGGTAGCGCTGCTCGCTCTGACGCAGCGCGACCTCGGTCCGCGTGCGGTCGGTGATGTCCACGGCGACGCCGCCGACCAGCGTGGGGCCGTCGTCTTCGGGCAGCGGGAACCGATAGACAAGGAACCAGCCCGCCGAGCCGTCGGCGCGGACGCACGGCTCTTCGGCTTCGACGACCGTGCCGTAGGCGGCCGCGGCCCGGTTGTTGGCCATGTACTCGCGGGCGTGCGACTCGGTGAACAGGTCGAAGACGGTCCGCCCGACCGGGTCGCCCGGCGGCAGGCGGAGGGTCCGCTGGCAGGTCGCGTTCAGATAGACGAACCGGCCGTGCGTGTCGGTGATCCAGGCCGGGGCGGGGCTGTGATCGACGAACGCGCGGAACCGCGCCTCGCTCGCCCGCAGGGCCGCCTCCGCGCGGCGGCGGGCGGTGACGTCGCGGGAGACGCCGACCACGCCGACGACTTCGTCCCGCCCGTTGCGTAACGGC
>DATJGQ010000175.1:0-6012 GCA_035494815.1 Gemmataceae bacterium | reverse complement strand
TACTACGTCGGCGCCCGCCCGGTGCCGCTGACCGAGCCGGGCACGCAGGCGATTAGCGACGTATTGGCATGATGAGAAACCACAGATGAACACGAATGAACACAGATAAATCAAAATCCGAATTCTATATCTGTGTTCATCCGTGTTCAATCCGTGGCTTAATAATCAAGCCAAGACCGCCCGGACCGGTTGGGTGCCGGGCTCGGTGAGCGGCACGGGGCGCGAGCCGACGTAGTAGTTCTTCTGCGGGTTGATGCCCAGCGCCGAATAGATGGTCGCGAACAGTTCCGCGGCCCCGATTTCGCCGTCCACGACCCGCTGGCCGGCCGCGTCGGTCTTGCCGTAGACGCTGCCGCCCTTGACGCCGCAACCCGAGAGGGTGCAACTCCAGGCGGTCGCGAAGTGATCGCGGCCGAGGCTCGAATTGATCGCCGGCGTGCGGCCGAACTCGGCGAGCGTAATGACGAGCGTCGATTCCAACAGGCCGCGGTCGCTCAAATCGTCGAGTAGCGTCGCCATGACGTGGTCGAGTTCCGGGGTGAGTTCCTGGTGCGTCTCGAAGTTCTGGCCGTGGCTGTCCCACCAGGCGCGGGCGACGCGGACAAACGGCACGCCCGCTTCGATTAGCCGCCGCGCGATGAGCGCCTGCTCGCCGAAGAGCGACGGCCCGTAGCGGTCACGGACTTTTTGCGGTTCCTGGCCGACATCGAAGAGCTTCTCGCTCGCCATGAGGCCGCGGACGCGCTGGTACGCCTCCGCATGGCTGCCGAGCGCCGGCGTCTCGCGGCCGCGCATGAACTGTTGGCTCAACAGGTCGCGGAGGTCGGCGCGGTCGCGGAAGTCGCGATCTTCCATGCCGGCGAGCGCGCGCAGGTTCTCGGGGACGTTGCCTTTCGACAGTTCCATGGGCGCGTAACGGGCGCCGAGGAAGCCGGAGCCGCCGAAGTCGCGACCCTCGGTCTGCGTGTAGAAGGAGACGTAATCGGGGACCGCGCTCTCGGCCCGGCCGAGTTCGCGGGCGATGACGGCGCCGATGTCCGGGTATTTGAGGCTCGCCTCGTCGCGACGGCCGCGCATCATCAGGCGAGCGCCGCCGCCGTGGTCGCCGTTTTTCGTGTTGAGCGAGCGGATGATGCAGGTGGTCTGCATGCGCTTGGCCATCTGCGGCATCAGTTCGGAGATGTGGATGCCGGGGACGGACGTCGGGATCGCGCGAAACGGCCCGCCGGTCGCGGTGCCGGGCTTCGGGTCCCACGTCTCCAACTGACTCGCGCCGCCGGCGAGCCAGAGGAGGATGACGCGCTTCTCCTGCTTCTTGAGGTCGCCCGCGACGGTGGGAACCGCGAGCGCGTTGAGCGGCGTGGTCATGTCGGCCGCGAACGCGGCGGCGCCGGCGGCGAGCGAGCCGAGGAAGCCACGGCGGTCGTAGGCGTGGTCGGCGGAACCGCAGAAAGCGCGCGCCATAGTCGTCATCCCGTTTTGCGGCGTTTGTCCGAGCCTGACGCGTAAGCGAAGCGCTTCGCTTACGCGTCAGGCTCGGATAACGTCGCGAACCGTCAGTGATTGAAACGAAACTCCGCGCCCGTCAGCAACGCCCACAAAAGTTGCCGGCACGCCTCGGTCTTGCGGTCCTCGCGGCGGGCCACGTACTCGCCGAGCAGTTGCTTCTCTTCCGCCGTGGCCGAACGCGACAGCACGCAGCGCACCGCCGTCTCGACCAGCTCACCGCGGTCGGAGATCTTCGCGAGCCGCGTGAGCAGCCGGTCGCCGCCGTCGGCGAGGAACTCCTTCTGGAACCGGTCGCTGTTGCTGAACAGCAGCGACTCGCTGACGCCGATCTGTGGATCGTCGCCGCTCTGGTCGAGAGACGACGCGAATCCGCGGGCGCTGCTTTCGAGCGACGCGATCCGCTTCTCGAATGCGGCCCCGTCGTGCATCGCCGCAAGCGGCTCGGGGTCGGCAGTCGCGATCCGGAGTGCGGTCGTCAGTTGCAGCGGCGTCAATACGCGCGGGCGAGCCACGGCGAAGAGCGCGGGATTCGGCGGTTCCTTCCCGTCCCAGCGGCTCGACCGTGCATACGACTGACTCAAAACCAGGCCGCGGATCAATCGCCGCACGTCATAGCCGTGCTCGGCGACGTCGTTCGCCAGGGCGTCGAGCAGTTCCGGAAGACTCGGCGGGTTCTCCGCGTGCATCTGGTCGAGCGGCATGACGAGTCCACGGCCGAACAATCGATGCCAGACGCGATTGACGATCGACTTCGCGAAGAAGCCGCGCTGATCAGGCCGCAGCGAGATATCGACCAGCTGGGCGCGGGCGCTGAACTTCGGCCGCGGCGGCGCGGCTTTACGACTCTTGAAGCCGTCGAAGAGTTCCTTGTCCCGTTTGCGTTCCTCGGACGTCGGTTCTCGCGCCGTCGGAGTCTCGACCGCGGCACCGGTCAGAAACATCAGGCGGGCGTCGTGGCTGACCCCCTTGGTCGTCAGGAACTTGACGACGCCGACCTCGCGCTCGGCGACGAACCCGCCGTTGTCGAACGTTCGCGCGAAGAACGATTTCAGTCCGAAGAAGTGCTCTTGCTTCCAATCCGGCACCAGCGGATGGTCGTGGCACTGGGCACAGCTGACGTTGACGCCGAAGAAGATCGAACTGACTTCGGCGGTCATGCGGTCGGTGTCTTTGACCCGCTGCTTAAGGAAATCGATGGCCCCTTTGCGGCCCGGGTCGGCGTCGTCGGCTAACAATAGGTCGCGGAAAACCTTATCCCAGCCGCGGTTCTCGGCGAACGCGGTCAGCAGATACTCGCGGACGCTGCCACGGTAGCCGTTCATCAGCAGTCGATCGAACTCCGCGGCCTGATGCCGCACGAACCCCGGCGAGGCCATCAGCCGATCGACGAGCTTCGTCTTCTTGTCGGGGTCAGTGGACGACGTGTAGGCGTCCAGTTCGCCGAGGGTCGGGATGCGGCCGGCGAGGTCGAGCGTCAGGCGGCGGAGGATGGTGGCGTCGTCCGCGGCGGGGGCGGGCGTCACGCCGTCTTCGCGGAGCCGCTCGTCGATGAACCGGTCAACGACCGACTCGATCGGCTGTGGTGGCGCAACGTCATCGGCGCCGGCCCCCACGCTGACTGCGCACAGGAGAATGGCGACGGACGCCAGTCGGAGGAGACTCATTCAGGGCATCTCTGCTCGGGCGACAACCGGCGGGCCCGGCCGCGGCGCCGGGCTGGAAGGTAGGACGAAGGACATTCTCGCGAGAAGCCCTCACAAATGCAATTCGTTTTCCGGACGGCAGATCAAACTCATTGCTCGAAATGGTGAACGGGCGGCGCGACCGGTCTGTCACGCCGCCCGTTCGTCAAAGTCGTCGTCAATTGCTGCTACGGCACTCCGATAGTGACAGTGACCGGTTTGCCTTCCAACGTCAGTTTGGATCGTAGCTCGAAGCCCTTCGGCGTGGCCTTGTATTCGAACGGCCCCTGGCCGAACGGGTCGTTGTGTTTTGCCAACGCGGCCTGCCCATCCCGGGCGACGGCGACGGCCGCCTTGAGCATCGCGAAGCGGGCGCGGTAGCGGTCGCGGGCGTCGACGACCTTGATGACCGACGGCAACATCGCCTTGGCCGTCACGTTCGCCGATTGCCGTTTCTCAAGCTCCGGCCACTGGGCGAGGAACTGCTCGCGGGGCAGACTGACCAACCGCCGCTGCTCCTCGAAGAACGGGGCCAATTCCTCGAGCGCCTCGATCAGCCGCTTCGCCGACTTGTCGTCCACGAGCCGCAAGATCTCGTCCGCATCTTCCGACCCGACCATGAGCTCTTTGACCTTCGCCCGCAGGTTTCCGCCCCCCGATTGCTCCTGTTCCTTGAGCCAGCGGATCGCCCAGCTGGTGAAATAATCGCGCTCGGTGACGAGCGTCTGCTCGAGTGTTCCCGCGGTCGGGAGCGCGTCGAGTCGATCCGCGATCCGCCGCAGGGCGGCCGCGTCGAGCTTGGGCAGCATCATCGCGACGGCGTCGATCGCATTATGTTCGAGGCTGTAATCGACCAGCAGGGAAACCATGATCGGATCGGCGATGTGGCGGCCGAGCGCAAATACGGCGAGGATGTCGTCGACGGCGTCAGCTGGATGGCCGTCCGCCAGCGCGAGCCGGGCCCGCAGGCAGGCGAGCAGCGTCAGCGTCCGTGACCGGTCGAGCTGCGGCAGCAACAGGCCAATGCCGTCCTCGTAGTTGAGCGACCAGTCACACCGTGGCAGCGCGGCCCCGCGTCGCAGGTACAAGAAACTGTTCTGACTGTCGGCGACCAGCCGGCGTGCCTGGGCGTCCAGCGGCGTTGCCCGCCAGTCGCCGAGTCGCCGCTGCTGCTCGTCGTTCCGCGGCGGCATGTGCGCGAACGCCTGCCAATACTTCAGCGCGGCGTTGGCGGCCAGGTCGGCGGTGCCGGCCCGCGGTTGGCCAGAAAGCCGCGCGGCCGACGTCAGGCTGAGTGTGAGAACGAACAGCGACACGAAGACGCGGCGCATTAGCGGTCTCCTCTCCAGGACAGGAAAGTTCGGTTTCCGGCCGTGAACGCGGTCAACGGCTGAGTCGGCCCCGCCGGCTGAGCCCTGGAGACGGCCTGTTCGTCGAGCAAAGCGTCTAAGTCCGCGGGCGAACGCGACAGCGCCAGCTGATAGGCCCGGACGGTGGGCGGACTCGGACGGATGCTCGCCGTCCCGTGCGACGGTCGCTGCCCGTCGCGCTTGACCGGTCCGACGATGTTCTGAACCAACAAGAAGGCCAGTCCCGCGGCGACGAGCGCGCCGGCGAGCGCGAGCCGCTGTCTCACCGACCTCGGTGCCGGCGCCGTTTCGGCGAGGCGCTCGGCGATGTGGCCGCGGAGGTCCGGTGACGTCGGCCGCGGTCGAAAGCCGCGCAACTCGGCCTCCAGCGGGTCGAAGTCCTCGCTCATGGCGTTACCCTTTCCGACAAAGTCGCGCGCAGCCGGGCCAGGGCGTAACGATAGCGCGACGCGGCGGTATTCACCGGAACTTCCAAGGCGCTGGCGATCTGCGGGATGCTGAGTTCGCCCCAGATCTTGAGGACCACAACCTCGCGCTGCTCCGCCGGCAACTGTCCCATCGCCGCTTCGATGGCGACCCGGCGCTCTTCCTGCTCGATCGGGCCGACGAGTAGCGAGGGATCGCTGTGTTCTTCTCGGGCCGAGGCGAGTTCGCGGCGCGAGCGGCGACTTTGGCCGCGCAGCCATTCCAGCGCGCACCGCCGCACACATGCGAACAGGTACGCCGCGGGGTCGGCCGCCCGGTGTCGTGACCGCCAGAAACGCAGGAACGCCTCCTGCACCACGTCCTCGGCGTCGGCGCGGCCCGGCACCCACTGCCGCGCGAACAGCACGAGTGCGGGGCCGTGGGCGTCCAGCCACGCCGTCCAGTCGTCGCCGCCGGTCATGCCTCGCCTCGGCCGGGTGGTGGTCTCTACGGATGAGATGCCGCCGGGGATAGGATCAGTCTAACAATCGGTCCCGATTTACTGCGGCTTGTCGAGAAGAAGGGTTTCGATCGCCTGCACGTCGTCGGACGTCAGTTTCAGGTCGGCCGCCCCAACCAGTTCGCGCATTTGCCCCGCTTTGCGAGCGCCGACGATCGCGGCCGTGACCGCCGCGTGACGCAGGACCCAGGCGATCGCCACCTGACCGGTCAGACGCCCCTGCCTCGCCGCGATCGACTTGAGCAGGTCCACCAGCTTCAAATTTCGCGTCAGCAGCGGCTCCTGAAAGTGCGGGTTGCGCCGCCGCCAATCGTCCGCCGGCAGCGCGGCGATTCGCTCCCGCGTCATCGCCCCGGTCAGGAGGCCGTTGCCCATCGTCGAGTAGGGAATCACGCCGATATTCTGTTCGCCGCAATACGCGAGGATGTCCGCCTCGATCTCGCGGCGGAGCATCGAGTACGGCGGCTGCAGCGACGTGACGGGCGCGATCACCTGCGCCCGTTTCATCTGCGCGACGTTGAAGTTC
>DATJGQ010000174.1:0-7526 GCA_035494815.1 Gemmataceae bacterium | reverse complement strand
GCGCGTCTTCTTCTTGACGACCGTGTTATCGTAGCCTACACATAGATTTCGTTTTTCGGCCCGCGATGTGCACAGCGGAAAAGATGTTCGCCGAGGCCCTCACATCATTCACCGGTGGTTCGTGACCCGTTCCCTATCTTTCCCGACCCGCTTTCCCACAGGGCCCTATTGATGGCCAACGCGCTGGTTCACGACATCACCGAGAAGTGGAAGCCCCAGGACGCCTACGACACTTACGGCGTCCGCCACTGGGGCAAAGGATATTTCGGCGTCAACGACCGCGGACACGTCGTCGTCCATCCGGACAAGAACCCCGAACGCGCGATCGACCTCAAAGACCTCGTCGATCAACTGCAGGCCCGCGGCATCCAACTCCCCATCCTGCTGCGGTTCACCGACATCCTCCGCCACCGCGTCGGCGAGATCCACGACGCCTTCCAGGCCGCTATCAAGGAGTTCGAGTACGGCGGCCAGTATTGCTGCGTCTACCCGATCAAGGTGAACCAGCAGCGGCACGTGGTCGAGGAGATCCTCGACTTCGGCAAGCCGTACAACTTCGGCCTGGAGGCAGGTTCGAAGCCAGAACTGCTGGCGGTGCTGGCGGTGACGAACGGTAACCCCACCCCGATCATTTGCAACGGCTTCAAAGACGACGAGTTCATCAAGATGGTGGTCCTGGCCCGCAAGATCGGCAAGAACATCATCCCCGTGGTCGAGAAGTTCACGGAGGTGGAGGCGATCGTCAAGCACGCGCAGGAGCTGGGCGTGCGGCCGGTGATCGGCGTCCGCGTCAAGCTCGCCAGCCGCGGCGCCGGCCGTTGGCGCAGTAGCGCCGGCTACCGCGCCAAATTCGGCCTGACGCTCACCGAGCTGTTGGAGCTGCTCGACTATCTTAAGCAGCGGGACATGGGCGACTGCCTGCAACTGGTGCACTTCCACATCGGCAGCCAGATCACCAACATCCGCAAGTTCAAGGACGCGCTCACGGAAGCCGCCCGCGTCTACACCGAACTGCACCGGCTCGGCGCTGGTATGAAATACCTCGACGTCGGCGGCGGGTTAGGCATCGACTACGACGGCTCGCAGACCGACTTCGAGTCGTCGATCAACTACACGCTGCAGGAGTACGCCAACGACGTCGTCTTCCGCATCAAGAGCGCCTGCGACGAAGCGGGCGTGCCGCACCCGACGATCATCAGCGAATCAGGGCGCGCCGTGGTCGCCTATCACTCGGTGCTGGTCTTCGACGTGCTCGGCGCGTCCTCCGTACACGCCGGTCCGCCGCCGACCGAAGTGCCCGAGGACGCCCCGCAACCGATCCTCGACCTGTTCGGCATCCACCGCGACATCAACAAGAAGAACTGTCTGGAGAGCTACCACGACGCCGTGCAGGCGGTCGAGGAGTCGGTCAACCTGTTCAAGCTCGGCTACCTGTCGGTCGAGTTGCGGGCGCTCGCCGAGCGGCTCTTCTGGGCCGTGTGCCTGAAACTTCAGAAAATCGTCCGCGAATTAGACTACGTCCCGGAGGAGTTTAACGGTTTGGAGACGATGCTCTCCGACACCTACTTCTGCAACTTCTCCGTCTTCCAGTCGATGCCGGACTCCTGGGCGATCAAGCAACTCTTTCCGATTATGCCCATCCACCGGCTCGACGAGCCGCCGACGCGACGCGGCATCCTCGGCGACATCACCTGCGACTCCGACGGCAAGGTGGACCAGTTCATCGACCTCCGTGACGTCCGCAACACGCTGCAGCTCCACCCGCACACCGGCGACCCGTACTACCTCGGTACGTTCTTGCTTGGGGCCTACCAGGAGATCCTCGGCGACTTGCACAACTTGTTCGGCGACACGAACGCGGTGCACGTCAGCCTCGACGAGGACGGTACGGTCAGCCTCGACGCCGTTATCAAGGGCGACACCGTCCGCGAGGTGTTGCACTACGTGCAGTACTCCGCCGACGAATTGGCGTCGCAGATGCGCAAGGACGTGGAACGCGCCCTGCGGGCGAACATGATCTCGCTCGAAGAGTCGAAGCAACTCCTGCGTTTCTACGAGAGCGGGCTGGAGGGGTATACTTATCTGGAAGAGCCGTAACCTCAATTCCCGGTCTGACGTCTCATGACCCGTTGCCGCCCCGTTGCCGTTGGGGCCCACCTTTGGGCCGAAGTCGCGGCCTGGGACGCGGCGCCGCTTCGGAAACGCCACTCCCACGCCGGAGGGGCCGCTATCGCCCTCACCATCACGCGGTGGTTCATGCCGGAGGCCATCGGCCCGCTCGATGTTATTCGCGTCCTGAGTTGCGCCAATGTCCCGTGTGTGCTGGTCGGCGCCTACGCGCTGGCCGGGTGGCTCAAGGAACCGCGCGCGACCAAGGATGTGGGCGTGGTTGTCGCCGCCCGGCACCACGCCCGTGCCCTTGGGGCCATCCGAACGGCGTATCCGGCTCTGGAGATGCGGGACACGCCCGTTGTGACTCGGTTCATTGACGCGGGACGCGGCTTCGCCGTCATCGACGTCATCAAGACGAATCAGCCGCTGACGCGAAGCGTGTTACGACATACGCGGGCGGTAGGCGGCCGACGGCCGTACCGCATTCCGACTCTCGAAATGGCCCTCGCCCTGAAGTTCGCACCGATGACCAGTCCGTTTCGCGAGGATCAAAAGAAGTACCAAGATGCGGCCGACTTTATCGCGCTCGTGAAATTCAATCCGACGATCGACCTGCGAAAACTGGTGCAGCTGGGCGAACTCGTGTATTCCGGCGGCGGAAAAGAAATCGTCGAAATGGTCCGCCGCGTCCGCGCCGGCGAACGGCTCGAACTGTGACTTCGACCGTTTGTCTTCCGACCGTCACTTCGCCGCCAGGTGCGAGTCGAACACGCGCACCTTCTTCCAGTTCGCCCGGTTCTCGTCGATGAACTGCTTGTGCCGCGCCGCGTCCTGGTACTTGTCGTGGTCGGCCTTCGACTTGAAGACGAGGTGCAGGGCCACGTCCCAGTCCTGGTCGTTCACGTCGCGGTTGAACTCCTTGGCCCGCGGGCCGGCGGAGTAGTACACCTCGCCGGTGTGCTTGGATAGGTATTTGTCGCACGCCGCGACCAACGCCTGGACCTTGGCCGGGGAGTTGTCCGTCAGTGTGAAGAAGACCATGTGGCCGATCATCGGCTCGGCGGCGGGTGCGGCGTCGGAGCGGAGGGCGTGATTCATCACAACGCCGGCGGCGAGTCCGACCGAGACCAACAAGACGGACGTACGAATCGAGCGCATGGCATAGTCCTCTGGAAGTTGATTGTTTCGCTGCTTGTCGACGCTTTCACGGCCCATCGCCGGGATACCGCTCCTCGCCGCGGACGCTGAACCAGAGAATGCGGTTCAGCGTCTCCTCGTCCGCCTCGTCGCAGTCGTCGAGGTTCATCTCTACCGACTTCTTGGCCCATTCGAGCGCCTTGCCGCGGAGCGCCGCCATCGGGCGGTTCATTTCGTCGAGCGGGATGCGGTTCGGTACCCCGGCGTACGGGGTGACGTCCGGCGTCGCCTGGAAGCACGCCCGCATCGCGGTCGCGGACAGGTCGAGCTGGTTCATCGGCGGCAGGCCGAGGACCAGTTCGATCGTCTTGACCATGCCCGTCTGGTTGTAGCAGGTCGAGTCCACATTCTTGCGCTTGATGAAGGGAGAGATCGCCAGCGCGATGGTGCGGTGGCCGTCCACATGGTCGAAGCCGTTCTGCGGGTCGTCCTCGACCACGAAGATCGTCATCTTCGGCCAGAACTTCGTCTTCGAGAGCGCCTCGACGCACTGCCCCAGCGCAAGGTCGTTGTCGGCGACCATCGCCCGCGGCGTCGGCGTGTTCGGGCGGGTGCCGCTCGTGTGATTGCACGGCAAGTATAGGTAGACGAGGTTCGGGAACGTCCCCCGCTTCTCGTAGTCGGCCAGCTCCTCGATGAAGAGTTTCGCCCGAACCGCGTCCGCCACGTTCATCTGGAAGCCGGGGAAGTGCGGGTGGGTGTACGGCCCGAGCTTGGCCACCTGCGGCTGGATGGTGAACGTGAACTTGCCGCCGCCGGCCTTGTGATCGGCATACGCTTCCGCCCAGGTCGGCGTCTTCGGGGTGTAACTCGTCTTCGTGAACTCGCCGTAGTTGCGGAGCGTCCGTTTGCGACTCAACGCGTTGTCCCAGAGGAAGCCGGACGGGGCGAAGGCGAGTGGGTCGTTGCCCTCGTACGGGTAGCTCCGGGTGAAGCCGCCGAACGACTTCTCGAGATAGTCAGTGACATATGCCTCATTGACCCACTGGTGCCCGTCGGCCGAGAGCACGCCCGAGCAATAGAAGTTGTCGAAGAGCGCGAACTCGCGAGCGAGCTTGTGATGATTGGGCGTCACCTCCTCGCCGAAGATGCACAGCTTCGGCTCGCCGTTGCCCTCCTTGATGTCGCCGAAGACCTGGTCGTAAGTCCGGTTCTCCTTGATGACGTAGACGACGTGCTCGATAACCGACGGCTCGCCGTGCCGCGCGGGGATCGGCAGCGACGCGACGTCGGGCCGCGGCTTCTCCAGACCGGCGAGGCTGTAAGCGAGGCGGTTGTTCTCGTTCACCTCGGCCGTGTACTTCGTCAGAGCGGCGAGATCGGTCAGATCGATCAATGAGACCGTTCCCAGGTGGTCGTGCGAGTTGTAGCCGCCTTTCGATTTGAGACTGCGCGTTTGGTCGAGCGCCCCGTGGCCCTTGACGTTGGCGACGAACAGCCGACGGCCGTCGGCCGAGACGCTCAAGGCCCCCGGATACCAGCCGACGGGGATCATCCCAAGCAGTTCGCTTTTGTCCGGGCCGGTGCTGTCTTCTTTTACACCTTTGCCGAGGCGGACGACGGCGGCGCAGTTGTTCGTGCCGTTGGCGACATAGAGCGTGCCGCCGTCGGGCGACAGTGCGACGGCGTTTGAGCCGCTGCCGAACGGCAGTCGCGCCTCCGGCCGGCAGGCGATCGTCTCCACGACCCTTTCGGACTGGGCGTCGATGACGCTGACGGTGTCGCTGGCCGCGTTGGCGACATAGACGAATCGCCCGCCGCGACTGGCAACCATGCCGGACGGGCGCAGACCAACCGTGATCGACCGCGCCTGGCGCCAGCCGTCGGCGGTTTTCCGGAGGAGCGAGACGCTGCCGTGGTTGGCAATCCCGCGCTCGTCGACCTTGGCTGGCGTGCCGGAGCTATTGGCACTGAGCGCGTTGGCGGCCGGGTGGTCGCCGCCCCAGTTGCTGACGAACAGTCGTTCCCCGACCGGCAGCACCAGGTACGGGGCAACGCCGACAGCGACCGTCTGCTCGACCTTGCCGCTCGTCGGATTGACGAAGTGGACCGCATTCGCCCGAGTCGCAGCAACGGCCAGAACATCGCCGACGACGGCCATCCCGGCCGGGTGCGGCTCCCCACCGATACTCGGCGCGGGCAGGACGAGCGGCTCGCCCCAACCGTACTTGCCGTCGGGCTGTCGTTGGGCGACCAGCACGCGTCGCGCCACGTCGCCCGAAAAAACGCGATCGCCGACCGCCGCCAGTCCGACGACGCTGAACCCCCGCCGTTCCTGCCCGCGGCCCGGCGTCGGCAGCGTCTGCTTGATCGCGCCGGTCGCCGCGTCGAGGAAGACCAGGTCCATCCGGTTCTTGACGACGATCGTCTTGCCGTTGTCGATCAGCAGCAGATCGACCGGCCGCCCGGGAAAG
The DNA here is from genome assembly GCA_035494815.1 of Gemmataceae bacterium. Classification (GTDB taxonomy): domain Bacteria; phylum Planctomycetota; class Planctomycetia; order Gemmatales; family Gemmataceae; genus DATJGQ01. The sequence continues at coordinate 1,803 of DATJGQ010000174.1, read as the reverse complement.
CTGACTTGCGTCCCCGCCGGCCGCAGTATCTGATTGGTCGGCACGACGATTCGCCCGTCCGGCTGCACGCCGACCTTGAGGCGGTCGGTGTCGTCCGCACCGATGGCGAACGAAGCGAGGAGCGCGAGGAGGGTCGCGGTGGGCAGGAGACGGGCCATTGGCGGGTCCTCACGTGGTGGGACGAAAGGCAGGCCGAAGCATTGGACACGACCGGGGCGCCGGTCGCAAGGGGTCAGTGGTGTCGGCGGAACCTAGTGCGGATTGCCGGCGGAGGGAGTGGGGATTGGTTCTGTTCGGAAGTCGCCCACCGCATTCCCGGGCTTCTCACAAGACAGCAATGCTCCGGGACAGCCTGCGGTTTCTGCGGATCGGTGCCGGTCGCGTTTCGACCGCTCCCAACGTCGAGTCCCTTGTCTTGACGCTTACGAACCACCAAGATTGTGAGCCTAATCCCCCAACAGCGCCGGCACCTTCTCGCGGAGCAGATCGATCTCTTGATGCGTCTCGCCCAGGTACGCCAGCAGCCGCAAATCGTCGCGGGTCACGGTGCCGCCGCTGAAAAGCCACGCCCGCACGCGGAAGAGCTTGTAAAGCTTGACCAACTTGCGGTCGCTGACGAAGATGCGGTCCTCGCGGACGAGCGTCTTCACCAGCCGCTGGAACTCGCGGAACACTTCCGCCGGGAAGAAGAGCGACCGGTCGGTGACCGCCTCGCCGTCGTTGCCCGGCTGCGTGCGGGCGAACAGATAAGTCAAGTAACGGTTCGCCTTGATGATGTCGTCGAGCGACGCGTGCCCCTCCGCCCAGGGCCGCTGGTTCAGCCCGCGGTAGGATTCGCCCCGCAGCCCCATATCGATCAGCGGCGCGAAGTGCTCGTCAGCGACCGAACGGCTCTCGACCTTGAGCACGAACCGGTCCTTGAGCGCGGCCAGTTCCGTCTGCTCCGGCACTTCGTTCGTCGCCGCGAACATGACCCGCAAATTGACCGGCTGCGGCAGACCGTCCTGGTAGAACTTCCGCTCGTTGATGATCGTCAGCAGGATATTCAGGATCGCCGAGTTGGACTTGAAGATCTCGTCCAGAAACGCCAGCCGCGCGGTCGGCAGCTTGCCTTGCTCGCGGCGGACGTAGCGGCCCTCGCGCAACAGGTTGATGTCGATCGGCCCGATGATCTCCGACGGCTCGGTGAACCGCGTGAGCATGTACTCGAAGTAGTCTTCGTCCGGCACGCCGAGGGCGTCGCGGAACTTGAGGACGAGATCGCTTTTCGCGGTCCCCGGCGGGCCGACGATGAGCAGCGGCTCCTGGGCAATCGCCGCGACGGTCATCAGGTCGATGACTTCCTGCTTGGCGACGAAGAACCGGCCGAGCGAGGTGCGGAAGCGGTTGAGCCGCGTGCGAAGTTCGTCGGCCTGTTCCTGCAAGTCGGCGAGCGTGTGGTCGTCGGAGGCAGCAGTGCGGGCGGCCATGCGCGGCATCTCGGGGCAATATGGAAACTTTGCACCCTTGCGACTTTGCGCGAGAAGAACTCTGCGCAAAGACGCAAAGACGCAAAGACGCAAAGGCGCAAAGCTCCAAACATTGTAGCACCGAGAGCCATTTGGACTTCAATCCGCCTCGCGGGCGAGCGCAAGCCCCGCGGCGGCGGGCTCCGCGGCGCCGTTGACGCTCTCCTCGAGCCGGGCCGGCCGCTCGCGCGCCTCCGCCCGGGCGGTGGGACTGCCGAACCAGTAAACGCCCGCCACGAAGACCGCCCCGCCGACGACGTTGCCGAGCGTGGCCAGGCCGAGGTTGTACCAGTAC
>DATJGQ010000173.1:0-5292 GCA_035494815.1 Gemmataceae bacterium | reverse complement strand
GTTTTTGGGCCGGCCCCGTTACCATCAAAAATGATAGACTAACGGTGTGACCCCGCCCCTGCCGGCGACTGTGCCGGCTCCCGCCGCTTGTTTGACTCCGCCCTCGTCCGTTGATGGTGACCTGACATGCAACCGTGGATGACTCATTACCGCGCTACCGCGCTCGCATTTGTCCTGCTCGTTCCTGCCCTAACCGGCGCCGCGGACGCACCCGCGTCGGAAAAGGTCAGCTACTACAAGCAGGTGCGGCCGATTTTCCAGGCGCACTGCCAGGGCTGCCATCAGCCGGCGAAGGCCCGCGGCGAATATGTCATGACCGACTTCGCCAAGCTGCTCGCCGGCGGCGAGTCGGGCGAGAAGGCGGTCACCCCGGGCAAGTTGGAGCACAGTAAGCTCATCGCCGACATTACGCCGGACAAGGACGGCAAGGCGAAGATGCCGGAGAATAAGCCGGCGCTCACCGAGACCGACCTGAACCTCATCCGCCGCTGGGTCGTCGAGGGCGCCACGGACGACACGCCGACGAACGCGAAAGAACGCTACACGCAGGACAACCCGCCCGTCTACACGCGGCCGCCGGTCATCGCATCGATCGACTTCTCACCGGACGGGCAGACGATCGCCGCCGCCGGCTTCCACGAAGTGTTGCTCTGTTCGGCCGAGACCGGCGAACGCGTCGCTCGCCTCGTCGGGTTATCGGAGCGCATCTCCGCGGTGCGGTTCTCGCCGGACGGGCAGTCGCTCGCCGTCACCGGCGGCCTGCCGTGCCGCATGGGCGAAGTGCAAGTCTGGGACGTCGCCAAGCGAAAACTGAAACTGTCCGTGCCGGTGACGGCCGATACCGTCTACGGCGCGAGCTGGTCCCCCGACGGCACCAAGCTCGCCTTTGGGTGCGCCGACAACACGCTCCGCGTCATCGACGCAAGCACCGGCGAGCAGGTGCTCTTCCAGGGCTCGCACAACGACTGGGTGTTTGACACCGTCTTCTCGAAAGACGGCTCGCACCTCGTCTCCGTCGGCCGCGACCGCACCGTGAAACTCACGGAGGTCGCGACGCAGCGGTTCATCGACAACGTCACATCGATCACGCCCGGCGCCCTCAAGGGCGGCGTGCAGACGGTCGGCCGGCACCCGCACCGCGACGAGGTCGTCGTCGGCGGGGCGGACGGCGTCGCCAAGGTCTACCGCCTCTTCCGCCTGACCGCCCGCGTCATCGGCGACGACTCGAACCTGATCCGCAAGATGCCGCAGATGAGGGGCCGCGTCTTCGGCGTCGCCGTGAATAAGGACGGCACCCGCATCGTCGCCGGCTCCAGCGACGGCAACGGCGGCGAAGTGCACGTCTACAGCTACGAGTTCGACACCAAGTTGCCCGACAAGATCAAGGCGATCGTCTCGAAGGTCAACCACTCGCCGCAGGAAAAGCAGGAGCTGGAGAAGTACTACGCCGACGGCGTCAAACTTGTAGCCAAGACGGCGACGCCGGCCGGTATTTTTAGCGTCGCGTTCGCCCCGGACGGGCAGAAAGTCGCCGCCGCCGGGGCCGACGGAATCGTGCGGCTGATCGACGCGAACACGGGCGAGGTCGTCCGCGAAATCTCGCCCGCCCCGCTGAGCGAAGTCACCATCGTGTCGAAGCCGGGCGCGAACGGCCACGCCGACTACGTCCGCGACGTGATGCCGATCATCTCCCGCCTCGGGTGCAACGCCGGCACCTGCCACGGGGCCAAAGAAGGCAAGAACGGCTTCAAGCTCTCGCTTCGCGGCTACGATCCGGTCTATGACGTGTCCGCTTTCACTGACGAGTTAGCCTCCCGCCGCGTCAACGTCGCCTCGCCGGACGATAGCCTCATGCTTCTGAAGGCGACCGGCAGCGTGCCACACGTCGGGGCGCAATTGGTGAAACCGGACGAGCCGTATTACAACATCATCCGCAGCTGGATCGCCGGCGGGGCGAAACTGGACCTGTCGTCGCCACGCGTCGCGAAGATCGAGATCGGCCCGCTGAATCCGACCGTCCAAAAGCCGAGCGAGCAGCAAAAGTTCCACGTGACTGCGACTTACGGTGATGGCTTCACGAAGGACGTGACCAACGAGGCGTTCATCGAGAGCGGCAACACCGACGTCGCGACCGCCGGCAAATCCGGCGTCCTGACAGCAGTCCGCCGCGGTGAGGCCCCGGTTCTCGCCCGCTTCGAAGGGGCATACTCCGCGACGACGCTCACTGTCATGGGCGATCGCACCGGCTTCACCTGGGAACAGCCGCCGGCGTACAACCGCATCGACGAACTGGCCGCCGCGAAGTGGCAACGGCTCAAGATCAAACCGTCGGAGGTGTGCAGCGACGTCGAGTTCATCCGTCGCGCCTATCTCGACCTGGCCGGCCTGCCGCCGTCGGCCGACGACGTGCGGTCATTCCTCGCCGACCCGCGCGACGCGCGGGCCAAGCGCGACGCTCTCGTGGATTACCTCGTCGGCAGTCCCGCGTACATCGAGTACTGGACGAACAAGTGGGCCGATCTGCTGCAGGTCAACCGCAAGTTCCTCGGCGCCGAAGGCGCCGCCGCGTTCCGCAAGTGGATCCGCGAGGAGGTCGCCAAAAATACGCCCTACGACGAATTCGCGCACAAGGTGCTCACCGCCAGCGGCTCCAACAAGTCCAACCCGGCCGCGTCGTACTGGAAGATCCTCCGCGAGCCGACCGCGGCGATGGAGAATACGACGCACCTGTTCCTGGGCGTGCGGTTCAACTGCAACAAGTGCCACGACCACCCGTTCGAGCGCTGGACGCAGGACCAGTACTACCAGACGGCTGCGTACTTCGCCCGCTTCAACCTGAAGGCCGACCCGGCGAGCAACGGCCGCAACATCGGCGGCACGGCCGTCGAAGGGGCCAAACCGCTGTACGAACTCGTCTCCGACGTGCAGACCGGCGACATGCACCACGACCGGACCGGCGCCGTGACGGACCCCAAGTTTCCGTACCCCGCCAAGCACGAATCGCCGCCTGACGCCTCGCGACGGCAGGAACTGGCCGACTGGATCACCTCGCCGGACAACCAGTACTTCGCGAAGAGCTACGTCAACCGCGTCTGGGGCTACTTGTTCGGCGTCGGCATCATCGAGCCGATCGACGACATTCGCGCCGGCAACCCGCCGAGTAACCCGGAACTGCTCGACTACCTGACCGAGCAGTTCGTCGAATCCGAATTCGACGTGCAGGCGCTCATGAAGTTGATCGCCAAGTCGCGGACCTATCAGTTGTCGGTCGCGACCAACAAATGGAACGCCGACGACAAGCACAACTATTCACACGCCACCGCCCGCCGGCTGCCGGCCGAGGTGCTCTTCGACGCCATCCAGAAGACGACCGGGGCGGCGGTGAAGATCCCGGGATTGCCGCCGGGCACGCGGGCCGCGGAGTTCCCCGACGTCGGCGTCGAGCTGCCGAGCGGCTTTTTGACGACGCTCGGCCGGCCCCCGCGCGAGAGCGCCTGCGAGTGCGAGCGGTCGACCGGCCTGCAACTCGGCCCGGTGATGACGCTGGTCAACGGCCAGACGATCGCCGACGCCATCGCCGACCCGAATAACGCGATTTCGCGCCTCGTCGCCGGGGACAAAGACGACGCCGCGGTCGTGCGCGAGCTTTTCCTGCGCATGATGAGCCGGCCGGCCACCGACGCGGAGGTCGAGGCGAGTCTGGAGACGATGCACCGTCTCGAAACCGACCATGCGAAACTGACGGCCGCGCTCGCCGACGCCGAGGAGAAGTGGAAACCGCGGCTGGAGCAACTTGAGAAGGACCGGGTCGAAGCGATCACCAAGGCCAAGGCCGAGCTGGCCGCCTACGAAACCGAACTCGCCCCACGGCTGGCCGAGGCCGAGAAGCAACGGCAAGAGCGGATCGCCAAGGCGACGGAGGAACTCAAAAAGTACGAGACCGACGTGCTGCCCGGCAAGCTCGCCGAGGTCGAGAGGAAGCAGCGGTCGAGCGTCGATTGGGTGCGCCTTAACCCGAAGACGCTGACCGCCATGCGCGGCGCGAACTTGCGGAAGCTCGAAGACCTATCGATCGTCGCCGGCGGCCGGTCGGCGAAAGGCTCTTACAACGTGACCGCCACGACCGACCTCCGCGGCATCACAGCGATCCGGCTGGAAGTCCTGCCGGACGAGCGGTTCCCGAGGAGTGGGCCGGGTCGGGCGCCCGACGGGAATTTCGTCCTCAACCAATTTGACGTGACCGTCGCCCCGAAATCGGAGCCGAATAAGACGCAAAAGGTCTTTTTCGCCAAGGCGACGGCCGACTTCAGCCAGGAGAACTTTCCGATCAAGAGCGCCATCGACGGCTCGACCAACGCCGGCAAGGGCTGGGCCGTCTCGCCGAACACCGGCGTGACGCACTGGGCCGTCTTCGAACTGAAGGAGCCGCTCGACGTCGAAGGCGGGGCGGTGCTCACCTTCAATTTCAGCCACCAGTTCGGCGCGGGCGAGTATACTCTGGGTCGGTTCCGCCTCTCGATCGCGGCGACCAAAGGCCCGGTCCCGCTGGGCCTGCCGGACGATTTGCAGGTCATCCTCGAGACGCCGGCCGCCCAGCGCGAGGACAAGCAGAAGGAATACCTGTCGAAGTACTTCCGCACGACCGACAAAGATCTGCGGGGCAAGACGACGGCTCTGGCGGAGGCGAAGAAACCGCTGCCGCCCGACCCGAAACTGGTCGCCTTGAAAGGCACGCTCGCCGAGTTCGAGAAGCCGGTCGCGACGGATCCGAAGCTGGTGCAGCTGCGGCAGGACGTCGCGGCGAGCACCGAGCAAATGAAGAATAAACGTCTCACGGGTGCCCAGGACGTCGCTTGGGCACTGATCAACAGCCCGGCGTTTTTGTTTAATCACTAAGGCTGATTTCGCCGCTTGCGGCTATGCGAGGAGTCGGACCATGCTCGTCATCCCCGGTCAACCCGGCAAGGACCTGTGCGACCGCCACCTCGGCCTCACCCGCCGCGACCTGTTGCGGGTCGGGGGTTCGGGCCTGTTGGGCCTGACGCTCGGCAAGCTATTCGACTTGCAGGCCCGCGCCGCCGACGCCGGCCACACCGGCGGTAAAGGCTGGGGCAAGGCCAAGAGCGTCATCATGGTCTACCTCCAGGGCGGCCCCAGCCACTTGGACCTCTGGGACCCGAAGGAAAACGTCCCGGATAATGTCCGCTCGCCGTTTTCCAACATCGCGACCAAGCTGCCTGGCGTGAAGTTCACCGAGATCCTGCCCAAGCTCGCGGCGGTGAACGACAAGTT
>DATJGQ010000172.1:0-2096 GCA_035494815.1 Gemmataceae bacterium | reverse complement strand
CCGTCAGCCGCACGACCTGGCCGTCCACACGGGCGCGCACGTAACCGCGCTTGAGCATGTCGGCGAACAGGTCCTTGTACTCGCCCTTCTGGCCTCGGACGACCGGGGCAAGTACCATGAAGCGCGTCCCCGGCGGCAGGGCGAGAATCCGGACGATAATCTGCTCGCGCGACTGCGCCGTGATCGGCCGGCCACACTGCGGACAATGTCCCTGACCAACACGGGCGTACAGCACTCGAAGAAAGTCGTACACCTCCGTGATTGTGCCGACCGTCGAGCGCGGGTTTCGCCCGGCGGCTTTTTGTTGAATGCTGATCGACGGCGACAAGCCCGCCAAGAGATCGACGTCCGGCTTCGGCAGCTGGCCAAGGAACTGGCGGGCGTAGCTGGAGAGCGACTCGACGTACCGCCGCTGGCCCTCGGCGTAGAGTGTGTCGAACGCCAGAGAACTCTTGCCGGAACCGCTAACGCCGGTGAACACGATCAGCTGATCGCGCGGCAGGTCCAGGTTGACGTTGCGGAGATTGTGCTCGCGCGCCCCGCGAACGAGGATTTGCTGATTATCCATTAAGGCGTTCAAATTCCTGTTAAGCCGCGACCTGAACGTTCGTGGGTGCCATGCCCACGGCTTGGCGTAGGCATGGAAGCGCCTCCATGCCCACGCCAAGCCGTGGGCATGGCACCCGCTTATAGAGCGCCCGGGGCAGTGTAATTCAGTATAGCGACGCGACCGTCACGGGACAGCCGACCATTTCCCGTGGAAATAAGGCGGGTGGGAACAGGTTTGACGGCTACTTCCTGCGGTGCGATGATGGCTTAAATGAGAATTAGCCGCCGCCCACAAGCGGCGGGAACTCCTTTGAGTCGGCACCCGTCTGAAAGTTGAAGGGCCGTGAGTCGTACGGACGCAGCCCTGATCGCCCGCAGTGCTCGCGGAGACCATGCCGCGTTCGGAGAGCTGGTCCGGCGGTACCAGGACCGGCTGTTCAACACGGTTTACCGGCTCGTCGACAACGCCGAAGACGCGCAGGATGTCGTCCAGGAAGCCTTCCTGAACGCGTACCAGTCCGTATGCAAGGCCGAGACGCGGGAGGGCAGCGCCTTCCGCGGCGATGCCCAGTTCTTCACCTGGCTTTACCGCATCGCCGTCAATCAGGCCATCAGCCTGAAGCGCAAGCGTCGTCTGGTCCTGAGCGGCGACGCGCGGCTCAATGGACGTGTGGTCGTCGAGCCGCTGGACGAGTCGGAGGACACGCGGCCGGGTCGCGCCCTTGAACGCGAAGATGATGAGCGGACATTGCAGGAAGCGCTAAATCGATTGTCGCCGGACCACCGAGCGGTGGTTGTGCTCAAGGAGTTGGAAGGCCAGAAGTACGAGACGATTGCGGAGATCCTGCAGGTGCCGATCGGCACCGTGCGAAGCCGCCTCCATCGGGCGCGGCTGGAACTCCGCGACCTGTTGCCCGAGGAAGCGGACTGAGCTGAGGCCCCGCCCATGTTGACCGACCAGCACCGCCTTCTGATCGCCGCCCACGTGGACGGCGAGTTGTCGCCCGAGCGGCGACAGGCGGTCAAACGTCTGCTCGAACGATCCGACGAAGCCCGCGTCCTATTCCGGAAACTGCAGGCCGACGCCCGGCGGCTGCAGAACCTGCCGCGGCAAACAGTGCCGGCCGACTTCGCCGAACGAGTCCTGAGCCGGCTGCCGTCGAATGACGGTGAAGTCATCCTGCGAATGGCGGCCACGCGGCCGGATTCCGCACGTGTGTTGCTCACCCAAATCCTCTCGGCCGCGGCGGTGCTGTTCGTTTGCGTGGGCGTCGGACTTTACTGGGTGTTTACGTCCGGTCCGGAAGGGCCCCGCCGGGCGGCGGAAATCGCCGAACGCCCAATTGCGCCGGTCGCACCGTCGACACCTCCGATCGCTGAGCCGGCCCAGCCCGTGAACCCACCGTTGGCGCCACCCTCAGTGGTCGAACCGCGTTCGGAGAACGTCGTCCTGCCGTCGGCGCCGCCCGTCATTCGAAACGCCGCGCCGGTTGCCACGCCGGCCCCAACACCTTCGACGCCGGTGCTGACCGCCCCCGCCCGGGCGC
>DATJGQ010000171.1:0-3797 GCA_035494815.1 Gemmataceae bacterium | reverse complement strand
GCCTTCTTCTGCCGGGTTTTCACGGCCTCGACTTGTGCCGACGCCTTGTCTCGATCGCCCAACGCCGATTTGTATTCGGCCTCCAGTTTCGAGCTGCGGAACTCGGCGAGCATCTGGCCCTTCGTCACCCGCTGGCCGTTGTGGACGTGCAGGACCATCAGCCGGCCGTCGCTCGGGACCGTCACCTTTTGGACGAGCGTCGGCTCGATCTGCACGAGCCCCGTCTGGCGGACGCGGCTGATCGGCAGCGGCACCAGGAAGAACGCGAGCAGGACCGCGATCAGAATGGCGGACGAAACGGTCACGCGGCTACGCTTCATATCGGGGAACCTCCCGCGCTTGTGCAGGCCCTTGAGCAATCGATAGATTGGCCAGCCGACCATCGAGCCCAGGGCGGCGATCGCCAGTAACGCGCTGAGCGCCCCGAGTTTGTACGGCTTTAGCCAGTTCGAGAGGAAATACAGGATGCTAAACGTCAAAACCCAGCGGTAAATGTAGCTGGTGATGGCGTAGGTCACGAACAGGACCTTTCGCCACGTCTCCATGTACGGTTCCGGCTGGACTTCCATCCCCAGGGCGTGCTCGCAGGTCAGGTTCTTGAGCATCCGGTTGGAGCGGTCGCGGAGGTTGGGGATTTCCAGCCAGTCGGCCAGGATGTAGTAGCCGTCGAACCGCATCAGCGGATTCGCATTGAAGACGACCGTGCTGACGCTGCACAGCACCATCACGCACAGCGCGACGTTATTGATCACCGGCCGCCCGGGCGTGTACCACCAGACCCAGGTCGCGAGTGCGGCGATCACCAGTTCGACGTAAATGCCGGCAAAACTTATGATGATCCGCCGCCATTTGTTTGGCAGCGTCCACGAATCGGAGACGTTGCAATACAGGCACGGCGACAAACAGAGAAACAGCGCCCCCATCTCGTGGCATTCGCCGCCGAACGCCTTACAACTGAGCCCGTGGCCGAACTCGTGGATCACCTTCACTACACCGAGCGCCAGCCAGGTGTAGAGGAGTGTGTTCCAGCGGAAGAACTCGTAGTAGTTCGGCAGCCGCTCGTAAAACGTGTCGAAGTGCGTCGCCACCAGGAGGACCGCCGAGAGCATCAGGCCGACGCTCAGGACGAAAAACGTTCGCGTAAAGATCCATGACAGGTACCGCAGCATCCGCCTCAGGATCTTGTCGGGGTCGAAGACGGGGAGCTTGATATAGAGGATGTTCGACCAGGTGGCGATCCGCTGCAGCCGCCGCTGTTTCCGCCGCTTGTTGAACAGTTCCTTGCCGGCCGTCGCCGATTCGTGCTGCACCAGCCCGGCCTGAAGAAGCTGCTGGGCGAAGCCCTCGAGATCTTCGAGCGTCAACCGGTGCGGGCGGAACTCGGCCTCAAACCTCTTCTGCGTGTCCTCCAGCGTGTTCGTGCCGTCGAGGTGCCGGACGACGAAGTACTCCTGTTCGTTGAACCGGTAATAGCGGAGGCTGACGGGGTCCTTGACGACGTAATGGGTCTTGCCCTCGTACTTCTGCGGCGTGATGCCAAGGTCGGCGCGGACCCGGAGCCGGACGAGCTTGCGGCGTTCCTGATCGACACCCAGCGCTGTGGACATGGCACTTCCCGGCCGGTTCGCGGCACTTACTTGGCGGGTCCTTGCGGCGTGATCACGAGGGTCACCGTTTCGCCGGCCAACAGCCCCATGCCCGGCGGGATCACGAGCTTGTCGGCCCAGATGCGGACCTTACCCTCTTGCGATTCGATGCTGCGGTCAACATAGTCGATGCTCGCGGTGATCTGCCGTTTGATTTCCTGATCGTCCGGGAGACCCCAGACGAGCACCTTGTGGTCCTGCGTCCCGGTCACGGCGAACGAGCCGTCCGGGGCGAACGCGGCGCAAGTCGGCGCGGACGTCGGACCGACGGCGAGCCGGCGGAGCATCGACCAGCGGTTGCCTTCCGACGGCGCCCGCCAAACCTGCAGCGGGTTGTCGCCGGTACCGGCGGCGATGACCAGCCGGCCGTCCGGGGAGAACAGCGCGAAGGTGATGAACTTAGTCGTCTCCGACGGGGCGTGCATGACGCCCTCGTTCCGCTGGTCGGCGAGGGCGAGGACGTGCAACTCGCCTTCCTTGTCAAACAGGACGCGATGGCCGTCCGGGCTGACGCCCAGGACCGGCACGTCGCTGGTGCGGTGCTCGATGGGCGTTTCGGGGCTCGCGCCCTTCTCGCCGAGCTTCCAGATGCGGATCGTCCGGTCGCTGCCGGCGGTCACAAGGGTGCACTGCGGCGTGAACTGCAGGCTCGTCACCGGACCGTTATGCGGGTTGGGAATCCGGTACTTCATCTCGCCGGAGTCGACGTCCCAGAGGATGATTTCGCGGTCGTCGGCGGTGGCCGCGAATTTGCCGTTGGGGGCGAACGCGGCAAAAACGATTCGCTGCTGATGCCGGCCCTTCATCTCGCGCAGCGGCTTGCCCGACGCGAGGTTGCTCAAGTCCCACAGCCGGGCGACGCCGTCATCGGCGCCGGTCAGGCAAAGGTCCGCTTCGGCGGTCTTCGGCGTGCAGGCGACGGCCCGCACCGGCCCCTCGTGCCGCCAGTTGACCAAGTTTCGGCCGGACCGCCGGTCCCAAACTTTCACCGTCTTATCTTCACTGGCAGAGACGATCAGCGGCTTCTTCGGGTCCTTGCTGACCGCGACCGCCCAGACCGGCTTGAAGTGCCCTTCCAGGGGAATTTCGTAGGCCGTCTGCTCGGCCCGCTCGACCACGACTTTCGGCTGCCGTCCGCCCAGCCGCAATTGGGGCCCGAGCACGCGGTTTTGGATGCCGACCATCCCTTCGATGCGCATCTCGTCGTAATTGTGAATCTCGGCGACCGGGTCGTACGCCTTGATCGATTCGCCGGCCCGGCGGTAGAAGCGTTTGATCTCCCCGGGGATGTCGGCACGAATTTCGTGCTCGTCGAGGATGACTTTGGCTTTTTTCTGCTCTTCCTGGGACTTGAGCACCTGGCCCTGAGCTTCCGCCACCTCCGCACGCGAGCGTTCCGCCTGCGCTCCCGCGCGGCGGACCTCCGCATCCGGGGCCGCATTCTTGCGCCGCAAGTCGACGTACATCTCGTACTCCGCGATGGCCGCCTTCAAAATTTCCTGGTTCGCGATCTCCTTCGAATTACCAGCCTTCACCGCTGCCACGGCGATCTCGTAGTTCGCGTTCTCGAGCGTGTCGTCGAGAATGGCGATGAGTTGATCCTTCTTGACCGTGTCGCCGACTTTCAGCCGGCGGTACTTGGCCTTGGTCCGCGGATGGACGACGATCTCATTCTCCGGGACGGTCTCCTTCGTAGGATCGAATTCCGTGCAATACTCGAGGAGCTTGCCGTCGTACTTACTCGGAACGTTTTCGGTACGGGGCAGAGTGACCTGGCAGCCGCGGACCTCGACCGTGATCGGGGCGGCGGTCGTGTCCGACGGGGCCGCCGGACGCACTTCGACGGCGGCGGGCTGGTACAACGGCCCGCCGATCTCCGCCGACGACATCCGCACGACATCCGCCGAGGGCGTCGAACCGCCGTTGGGCTTCTGACTGGGCGGCAGTTTCGGCTCGCAGGCGATGGCGGTGAACGCCAGAGCGCCGCTCAGGGCCGGAATAAGAATTCGTCGGACCATGGGTCAACTCCGCGGGAGAGACGGTGACTGAATCAGGTTATGTTTTTTACCAGCCCGAAGCGCGAGCGACGGATGAGACGTTCATCCCTCGCTGGCGCTTCGGGCTGGTAGCCGTGGACGTTTAGAAGAAGAA
>DATJGQ010000170.1:0-4951 GCA_035494815.1 Gemmataceae bacterium | reverse complement strand
CGCCCCGCTCGAAGACTCGCGGAGCGGCGAAACCGGCTCGCCGAAGGGAATGCCATGAAATCCTCATTATTGTTAGCCTTGGCGGCCCTGCTTGTGGCCAGTTCCGCCCACGCACAGCCCGTCGACCCGCTCAACGCCGCCAACGAGCAGGCGCTCAAGGAAGCCGCCCGCCGTGTCGCCGCGGCCGTCGTCGCGATCGAAACCTCGGGCGGGACGGAGATGATCGGCCCGGCCGGCCGCGGGCAGCAAGTGCGCAAGGGCGTCGGCCCGACCACGGGCCTCGTCGTGGGCGCGGACGGCTACATCATCTCCAGCGCCTGTAACTTCGCGAACAAGCCGACCGCCATCTTCGTCAGCGTCCCCGGTCGCGCGGATAAATTCGTCGCCAAAGTCGTCGCCACCGACCAGACGCGGATGCTGACGCTCTTGAAGATCGACGCGAGCGACTTGTTCGTGCCGCATCGCGCCCCGAAGGCGGAAATCAGGATCGGCCAATGGGCGCTCGCGCTCGGCCGAGCGCTCGACCCGAACACGGAACGACCACCTTCCGTCAGCGCCGGCGTCGTCAGCGCGCTGAACCGCATCTGGGGCAAGGCGATCCAGACCGACGCGAAGGTCTCGCCGGTTAACTACGGCGGGCCGCTCGTGGACATCGACGGCCGCGTCATCGGCGTGCTCGTGCCCGCGTCGCCGACCGGCGATGGCGAAACGGCCGGCGTCGAGTGGTACGACTCCGGGATCGGGTTCGCCATCCCGTTCGAGGACGTGCTCGCCATCCTGCCGCGTCTGAAAGAGGGCAAGGACCTGCGCCGCGGGCTGTTGGGCATCACCGCCAAGACGCGCGACAACTACGAAGTCCCGCCGACCGTCGGCACGGTCGCCCCGGACTCCGCCGCCGCGAAGGCCGGCATGCAGTCCGGCGACATCGTCCTGGAGGTCGACGGACAACCCGTCGCGAACCAGACGCAGTTACTCACCGTGCTCGGGCCGAAATACGAGGGCGACTCCGTTAACTTGAAGATCCGCCGCGGCAAGGAGGAGATCGCCCTCAAGGACGTTACATTACAGGGCCAGGTGTCGTCGTTCCGCAGCGCGTTCCTCGGTATCGTGCCGCTCCGAGACGACCCGGAACTCGGCGTCGAAGTGCGTTACGTCTACCCGAAGTCGCCGGCCGACGTCGCGGGGATCAAGCCGGGCGATCGCATCACGAAAGTCGGGCCGGCGGACGCGAAAGAGCTGCAGCCGTTCTCCGGCCGCGACGAGCTTCGGTCGTTCCTCGACCTCTTGCTCCCCGGCAGCGAGATGAAGGCCGAGGTCAAGCACAAGGACGGCGACAAGACGGAGACGGTCCACATCAAACTCGCCGCGGTGCCCGACGTCGTGCCGGACGCGCTGCCGGAGTTTTCCACCGAAAAGAAGGCGCTCGAACCACGGAAACAGGCCGCGCCCGCGCGGCCGAAGGGTCTCATCCCAGCCAAGGACGCGCCCAAGAACGCCCCGAAAGCTCAGCCGAAGAAGGAGGAGCCGAAGGCCCAGGAACCCAAGAAGGAGGACGCGAAGAAGGCTGAAACGGGTCTCTTAGAACGGACCACGCCCGCGAAGGACCATCAATACTGGGTGTACGTCCCCGACAACTACGACCCGAACGTCAGCCACGCTCTCGTGATCTGGCTGCACGCTGCCGGCCAGGGCGGCAAGGACGCGAAGGACATGGTCACCATCTGGGGCGACGCCTGCGAGGAGCAGCACATCATCCTCGTCGGGCCGAAGTCGGAGAGCGAGACCGGCTGGCTGGCCAGCGAGGCGGAGTTCGTGCAGGAGGCGGCCCGTGAGGTGATCAAGGAATTCACCATCGACCGCCAGCGCGTGGTCGCGCACGGCATGGGCGTCGGCGGGCAGATGGCGTTCTTCCTCGGCTTCAACGCCCGCGACGTCGTGCGCGGCGTGGCGACGAGCGGGGCGACGCTGGCGTATCAGCCGCGTGAAGGCACGACCGGCCAGCGGCTGGCGTTCTACGTCGTCGCCGGCGCCAAGGACCCGCTCGCCAAGGAAATCGAAGGGATCAAGGCGAAGCTGGAAGAGAAGAAGTACCCCGTAACGCAGCGCGAGGTCGCCGAGATGGGCAAAGAGTACCTCGATCGCAAGACGTTCGACGAACTGGTGCGGTGGATCGATTCGCTAGATAAACTGTGACGTGATTTCGATCGCAAACGCGCGGTCGGCCTTTCCGCCCCCCGTTGGGGCGAAAAACAAAACGCACTGCGGGAAAAAGAAAAGGCCCGGCGGGAACGGGTCCCCGCCGGGCCGCATCCTCCCCATCTCCCAATCACTTCAACTCGACGTCCCAGTAGGCGTTGTCCAGGAACGCCTGCCAGGAGCGGTACTTCTTCTGCGTCAGTTTCAGGTTCAACACCGGGCTGCGCTTCGGCTTCTCCGGCTTGCGGATCAACGTCATGTGCGCCTGCTTCGGCGTGCGGCCGCCCTTGCGGACGTTGCACGACACGCACGCGCAGACGATGTTCTCCCACGTGTTCAACCCGCCCTGGCTCCGCGGCACGACGTGGTCCAGGCTCAGCTCCGCGGTCGGGAACTTCTTGCCGCAGTACTGGCACAGGCTGTGGTCGCGGGCGAAGATGTTCCGGCGGTTGAACTTCACCGTCTGCTTCGGCAGCTTGTCGTAGCTGAACAGGCGGATCACGCGGGGCACGCGGATCTCGCTGTTGACCGTCCGCACCCAGTCGTCGTCCTCGTCGCCGAAGAACTGCTCACGGTAGGTGCTCAGTTCCCGCCAACTGGTGAAGTCGTAAGTGGTGAACCGGTCGCCCTCGAGGCTGACGACCTCGGCCAACTCCTTGCACAGCAGGCAGAACGCCCGCCGTGCGGAGATCACGTGCACGGCCATGAACATCTTGTTCAGGACCAGCACGCTGGCCTCGAGGGCCGGGTAGTGGCTCGGGATCATTCGAATCCTCGCAACGGTCGTCCGGGCCGGCGGGTACACACTCCTCGCTCACCCTGTCGCGCAGGTAAGATGCGCGGGGCCGGACAGAGGTTCGGCATCGCTTTCATCATACCAGCGGCTGCGCCACGGATGCAAGTCGCCGGATGGCATCAGATTATATTCATTCCGGCAACAGACTCGGCGGTCACACCTTCCGCAGCCAGCGGGCCAGGCGGCGCATCGACCGCTCACACGCCGGCCTGTCGCCAACGATCCGCAGCGTGACGACATCAAGAGTAGGGCCGCCGGCGGTCGGGTACCGCCAGCGCCGATTATGCCGGCCGGGGTAGACGAGGACCGCCCGCGGCGCGCCGAGAACTGCCGCGTGGGCGAGCACTTGGTACACGTCTTCGCCGGTCAAAGCCGCACGCGAAAGGCGTTTCCACTTCACGTCGAGCACGAGCCGCGGGCGGCCGGGCGGCCCGATCAGCACGTCCGGCCGCACCCGAAAGTCGGGCTGCCCGAGCCGCGGGGGGCTGACGCGAACGAGCGGCTGCGGCGTGCAATCCGTGAGGTGGCGGTCAATGCCGACGGTCACGTACCGCTCGAAAACGCGCTCCATGTCGAGCAGAAACGCCGGACCCGCCCTCGCCCCGACCGCATCGCCGGACTGTAGTCCGTCGACCAGCAGCCGGCAGAGATCGAGGAGCGAGACGTAGCCGCTCGATACTTGCGGCGGCGCCTGTGCCGCGTACAGCTCCGCCGTGAGCGGCACCGATTCGACGTCCGCCCACGCGGCGAGTCCGTTGCGAAGATTTGCTTTCACCACCGCCGACAAATCGGCGCGGTCGAGCAGTCGTTCCGCGACCGCCTTCGGGAGGCGATTGCACGGCACGTCGGCGGTGAACTCGTCGTAGCGGCAGTGCAGCCGGTCGCGCCGCGCCGAGTCGGCGCGTAATTGGGCGGCGAGGTCCAGGCGCCCCAGCAACGCCGCGGTGACATCCGCTCGTTCGGCATAGTGGTGACGCAAGCCGGCCGTCGCGCGGTCGCGCAGAAGCACGGCAAGCCGCGCCGCCAGCACGTCGAGAATCCTCGTACCGTCGATCGGCGTCGACCGATCCACGAAGGCGGGCATCGGGGCGAACGGATCGAGCAGATGGAAGACGTTCACGGCGGGAAGTTTCGGCCGCAGCACGAGTCGGCGATGCGGCGTGGGAATCACACCGACAAATCCGCGGGCGGTCAACCGATAGGTGCCACGCTCGCCGTGCGGAACAATTTCCACATGACCGCGATGCTCGGCGAGCAAATGATCGGCATCGGTTCGGCGAAGGCAGACGATCCGCGGCACGCGCTCGGTCAGCCTTATGACAGCGAAAGACATGTCAAAAATGATAGCCCAGTTGCAGAGACCTACCAGCCCGAAGCGCGAGCGAGGGAAGTGGGATTTGTCCCTCGCTCGCGCTTCGGGCTGGTCGGATCAAGTCACTGCGGCGCCGGCTGGCGGCGTTTGTCGACGTCCCAAAGGCGAATCCCGATATCTCGTCCCTTGATGTTCGTCGACATGCCCTGGCCGACGTCGCCACCGTCGTCCTTGCCGTCGGGGCCGATCGAGTAGATGGCGATGCCGTCGGCGAGGCGGTCGTTCGATGGTGTCTACCCCGACCGCGCGGACGGAGAAGCAAGTCATGCCGGAGATCCCGAACGGTTCGGCGTCGGTGACGCCGGCTGCGGTCAGAATTCGGCGACAATCGTCAACCGCCTCATCGCATCGGCCGTCTTGGGTCAAGAGTGTCGCCCGGAGTTGCAGCCATTTCGCGACCGCGCGCGAGTCTTGGGCGTGAGTCAGCGGCGTGCGAAACAGGATCGGGGAAATGATCTCAAGGGGCATCCGGCCGGGCGGCAGGTCTTCTAGTCCGTGCGCCAGCGCCAGCGCATCCGCGGCAGTGGCCAGGATTGTCCGGAGCGCTTCTAGCTGCGCGCGCCGGAGCGTCTGGGGCGGCGTTAGCT
>DATJGQ010000169.1:0-5727 GCA_035494815.1 Gemmataceae bacterium | reverse complement strand
CCTCTGCGAGGCCGGCCTCACAGAGGCCAGCTACAAAAAGCCTGGCCCCCGCAACAGACGGACTCGAAGCAGAGCTTCGAGACGTGCGTTCCCAAGCAGAGCTTGGGACGAGGGAGTTACTGCGCGGGCTTCTCGGCGAGGTATTTCGCCAGCGGGCAGTCGTTCAACGCCCGAATCCCCTCCACGACCGATACTGCATTCCGTTCCGCCCCCGCCGGGCTCGTGTGCGTGTTGTCCGCCGGCGTGAAGTACTTCTCCTTCACTTCCGCCGGTGTCATGCTCGCATAATGGCCCATCGTGATCTTATTCAGGTGCACGAACGGCACCTTCTCGCTCTTGGCCACCTCTTCCGACCACGTCACGTAGCGACTCTTCTCCACTTCATCGGGTCCGACGGCCTTCTGCGGGCAGTGCGGGATCGGCGAGCAGATGATCGGGATCATCCCCTTCGCCCGGGCGTCGGTCACGTACTGACGCATGTACCAGCCGTACGTGTGGACGATTTCCTTCTTCCTCGTGATCGGGTTGTCGATCTCGCGGGTTTCGTCGCCCAAGCCGGGCAGCGAGCCGCGGGCGCGGGTGCCGTCGTCGAGCGGGCCGCCGTCGTTGTGGCCCATCTGGATGAGGACGAAGTCGCCGGGCTTGGCCTTCGCAAGGATGCGGTCCCAGCGGCCCTCGGTTTGAAAGGTCCGGCTGCTGCGGCCGCCGATCGCGTGGTTCTCGACCTTGATCCGACTTGTGTCGAAGAGTTTGGCGATCGGGTCGCCCCAACCTTGCTGGCCGCGGGTGCCGGTTTTGACCGTCGAGTCGCCGACGATGAACAGCGTCGGCACGGCCGGCTCGTCGAGTTCGAGCCGAATGTAATCGTACATGACGCCGCTCATCACGCCGCCGCGGGGAATGGTCAGCTTGAGCACGTTCGTGCCCTGCTTCATTAGGGCGGCGTCGAACGTGACCGCCTTCTCCTGCCAGTAGCCGCGGATGCCGTCACGGTTGATCGTCGACGTCGGCACGAGCGGACCGCTGTTGCCGGCGGGCTGGTCATTAACGGTGACGTCGATACTGCGCGTGCTCGCTCCGGCGATCGCCAGTCGCAGCGTCGCTTGACCCTGACGCGCCGCCGGCAAGTCGAACGTCACCGACCAGGTCGAGCCGCGGCCGTCGGCGTGCGGGACCTGGGCGTAGTTCCAATTCGTGCGGCAGTCGCTTTTGCCGATCACGAAATTGACGTCGTTGGGAAACTCCTGGTCGTAGAGGTTGTAAAGCCCCCATTGCCAGTAATGGTCGCCGTGGCGGAACTCCTCGGCGGAGCGGTTGGGAATACCGATCTCCCAGAGTTGCCGCCCGTGGCGGACCGGCTCCCATTCGAGCCGGCCGAGGTCGAGCGCCTGACCCGGTTCGACCACGATATCGGTCTTCGCGAACTCGCCGAGCACACCGTCGGCGATGGCGTGCAGCGTGTACTTACCCGGTCGCACCTTGGGGATCGAGAAGCGATCGCCGGTCGCGCGCGTCCAGAACTGGTAGTACTTCGCGTCGTTCTGCCAATCGACGGTTCGCGGTCCGAACCGACCGCCGCCGCCGCTGCGCGGCGTGTAGTCCGGCGCCGCAAGGCCGACGAGCAAGTTGGAAGTCTTGGCGTCCGGCTTT
Organism: Gemmataceae bacterium; assembly: GCA_035494815.1. GTDB lineage: Bacteria > Planctomycetota > Planctomycetia > Gemmatales > Gemmataceae > DATJGQ01. The sequence goes on along the minus strand of DATJGQ010000169.1, from coordinate 4,077 downwards.
CCGAAGTCGTTGAGCACCAGTTGCCCGCGGACCGTACCGCGCTCGTCCTTGTGCGGGTAATCAACGCCCCGCACCCAGTCGTACGGCCACGCGCCGAACTCGCGCTTGGCTCTGGCGAGTGCGTCTTTCCACATCGCGTCGTGAGTCGCCGTCGCCTGTAGGTCAGGCTGTGCCTGACGCTTCGCATCGTCAGGCACAGCCTGACCCACATTGGCCGCCGAATTGCAGTAGATGAGAAACGGCCCGATGACCTTCGTCCACGCCTCTCCCTGGGCGATGGAGCACGAACTGCCGCCATAGTGGCTGCCGCGCCAGTAGTTCAGCACCGTCGGGGCGGCACCCGCGTTGTTGTCGAGGTGGGCGGTCAGCTCGACCTTGGTCGCCCCGCCGCTCAGATACTCGATCGTCGGGTTGACGAACCACAGGCCGAGCTTGTGCTCGGTGCTCGACCAGCCGAACGCGGGGATGTCGAACTGGATTGCGGAGTAGTCGTACTTGTGCTCGACCTGGCCTTTGTAGATGCCGGTGTTGAGCCGGCGGGCTTCCTTCATGTTGAGCGGCGTGCCCTGGTCCCAGTCCTCGGGCTTGAGGCTGGGCTTGCGCCGTTTCGCGTCCACGGTCATGAAGTCGAAGACTTTCGGGTTCAGCTTCGCGGCGAAGCGGGCCTCGCCGACCGACGTAGCGGGGTACTCCGGTTTGTGCGTCCAAATCGAATAGGTGTAGACGCCCGAGTCGCCGCGGCCGAGGGTGTAACGGATTTCGATATCGGAGACGGCGCTGCCGCCGGGGCCGTTGCCGAGCGACCGGCCGTCGGAGATGCCCTTGATCGAGACTTCGCCGCGCTCGCCGCCGTTGGATTTCGGGTCGATGGTGAGGGTCTGCGTCATCTTCGGGGCGGTCGCGGCGTGCGACCAGTAGGCGTACGGATGGCCGGAGCCGCCGCTCAGGAGTTCAACGTCTTTGAACCGGAGCGAGACGAGGTCGCCGGAGCGTTTGGCGACTTTGGCGGTGACGATGCCGTTGGCGAGCGTATAGGTCGAGCCGTCGTCGGCGATGGTGACGGGCGGTTCGGCGGCCGGGGCGCGCGCAGTCACAAGGACAGCGACCGAAATCGTGATTGCAAATCGTTGGATCATGTTATCTCAGCCTTTACGCGAGTCTCGTTGCCTCGCCATCATCGGGTCCTTGTTTCAGCCCCGAAGGGGCGGCCGTCACCCTGATTGCATACCAATTCAAGCCCCGAAGGGGCGGCCGTCGCTGAGTCGATCGCCCCGTTGGGGCTCATATTCAGGGACGACCAATACCAGGGGTTCCGCTGCGCTCCACCCATGGCTATTGACGCCCGCCCCGTTGGGGCGAAGAACCGTCGATTCCTTCAATCGCGGCCGGGCGTGAACACTTTCATCGGCGTCAGCGTCACCGGCCCGAGCAGGCCCGAGTCGACCAACGGCCAGTTCGACGCGTCGAGCACGCCGCGGCCGCGACGGCTCGCGAGGTTGGCATCGTAGAAATACTTCCACTTCACCTTCCGCCGGTCCAGGTCGCGGACGCGGTTGGCGGCGAGGTTGGTGACTTCGACTTCGAGCGTGTTCGCCCCCGGCCGCAGCGCCTGACCGACCGAAACGCGAAACGGCGGCGCGAAGAGCGTCCCGAGGTCGTGGCCGTTGAGCTTCACGCGGGCGCTTTCGCAGACCCTGCCGAGGTCGAGTTGCCAATCGTCGGCGGTGCCGGCAGGGCGGTCGAACGTGATCGTGTAGCGGGCGGTGCCGGCGAAGCGCTTTGCCTCGGCATCGTCGCGGGTCGACCACGATTTGAGCGTTTCTGTCGTGTACTCGGCCGGTAGGACCGGGCCGCCGTCGATGAATGTCAGCCTCCACGCGCCGGTGAAGGGAACTGACGGGCCGGCGGGCCGCACATACGGGCACGGCCCGTCGGGCGCGTCCAAGTCGCCGAAGGTCCGAATCACCACGGACTCATTCGGTTGAAGTTGGACGTAGATTTGGTTGTCGATATCTGCGCCGAAAGCCATCGCGGCCTTGCCAATCCGTTTCCCAGTGACCGGGTCGATGAAGACGACCGACTTGCTCATCGCGCCCAGCCGGACCCACCGGTCAACCGGTTGACCACTCCGGTTTACGACAAAATAGATGTAACCGTCCTGTACGACGCGGCGGACGAACCGAAGGCCGATGTCCGTCATCCGCTCGCCGTTTTCGACCGCATATGGCGCCAGCCGATCCAAAACTCGGCCGATCTCACTTCCGATGAAAACTCTGCCGGTTCTTCCGACGTAAGCCGTCCGCCCCGACTCCCCGTCATCCGGAATGGAAGACAGGTCTCCGATCAGCCCGCGCGCCGTTTTGAGGTCCGTCCGTCTCTTTTCGAGGTCCCCGAAGCCAGGCACGTCCGCGGGCAATCCGGATTGGAACGCGATGGAGGCGCCGTCCCTCGCCAACTCGAGGAGCTTTCGAAGAGTCGCCGGTTGCATGTGTCGGCATCCCGGCACGATCACGACGCGATATCTGTTGCCGCCGAGAATGACATCTCTGCCTTCGGCCTTCCCGTCCGCCAACTGCCGGTCCGACACTGCGTCAAACCCGTATCCCTTCTCCCACAACGTCATCGCCGCCTTGTGGAACCCCGACCCCTCCATCCACCGCCCTTCGGTGTCGCAGGGCATGATCATCCCGTTCGCCGTCTGCCACTTGTCGTGCATCGGCAGGTACAGCAGCACGTCGTTCGCCGGCTTGCCCGCCTGAAGTACCGATTGCACGCGCGTCACGTACGCGTTGAACGCCGGCAGGTCGCGCCACAATCCGCCCTGCGGGCCGAAGTTGACTGCGGCGTAGAACTGCCAGCCGGGCCACGCGGCGTCAGACGGCGAATACGGCGTGCCGTGGTAAACGAGGTGGTTGACGCCCGCGAGGAACAGCGTGTCGGCGAGCGACTTGCACTGGGCCAGCGACACGTGGAAGTGCTCGCCGAGCCAGGTGAAACTCTCGGCGGAGACGAGTTTTTTGCCGGTCACGTGTGCCGCGGAGGATGCCAGCTTGAGCATCGGCATCTGGCGTTCGGTGAAGTCGCGGAAGACTTCGGTTTCGGGGATGTCGGCTGCGGCATAAGCGTCGAGAATGTTGCCGGGGCCGCCGTGGGCCTGGTTGCGGGAAACGAAACCGTGCGCGTGGCACCAGTCGGTCCAGCGGCGGACGTAGGCGAGGTGCAAGTCGCTGATCGTCTCGCGATAGTCGCATTTGACGCGGGCGACCGTGTCGGCCGCCCCGTCGCCGAAGAAGGCCGGTAACTGCTCGCGCAAGTCGTAGCCGCGGAGCTTCTGAAACTCGGCGAAGAACTCCGGCGTCCACTGGGCGTTGTAATACTCGTAGGAGTCGTGGAACTGGCCGCGCGGCTTCGGGCCGCGGAAGTCGGCGAACGGCTTATCGAAATCGGCCAGATAGCGGTTGAGCGCCGGGACCGAAAACGGGTCGAGGACGTTGCCGACGCCGCCGGGCGCGGCCCGCTTCACCTTCTGCACCGGGCCGTCGAGCGCGACGGCGTACAGCCGCCACTTTCCGGCCGGGGCGGTCCAGTCGAGCTTTCCGCCCACGACTTTGCTCGTCAGATCGAGCCGCTGCCCGCCGTCGGAGACGGCCATCAGGCACTGCAGACGGCCGCGCGGCAGCGAACCCTTCAGTGACTCGCCGGCGGCCACATCGTACTTCTGGATGACGACTCGCGCCGACGCGTCTTCGGTCGTCACCCGCGGGCCGCCGAACGGCCAGCCGGTGCCGGTCGCCATGTCGACGCCGAGGCCGAGGCGTTTGGCCTCACTCGTCGTGTGGGCGAGCATCGCCATCCAATTCGGCGTGAGGAAATCGATGAACTTGTCTTCGGAGCCTCTCGCCCCGTAGATCGGCGTGATCTCGACGCCGCCGAAGCCGGCCTGTTTCAACTCTTCGAGGCTGCGGGTGAGGTTGTGCGCGTCGACGGCGCTGCCGAGCCACCACCAGCGGGTCCACGGCTTGCATTCAGACGTGACGGTCGGCCAAGTTTCTTCTGTAGTCGGGGTCAGTGACCCCG
>DATJGQ010000168.1:0-2910 GCA_035494815.1 Gemmataceae bacterium | reverse complement strand
TTCCCCCCGGCAATCGACGCAGCCGAGGCCGACGCCGCGATCCGCGGGCAGATCTTTCAATACCGCGAAATCCCCCGCGACCGGGATGGCGAATTCGAGCATGTATTGTTTGACCTTGAGCCGTCCGAGGTGCTCGAGGATCGGCCCGTAACCGCCCTCGCCGACCCAGCCGGCCCGGGCCTTGTTCCGCCGGCAAAGGTGGATTGACGTGTGGAGGTCATCGAAACCAGCGAGGACGTCGTTCAAAAGCTCGACCGCGAGGTCCAGTTCGCGGCGGGGCTCGTCGTACTGGCTGCGGACGCGCTCATCCACGAACAGGCAGATGTGCGGGTCGTCGAACTGGACGCGGCGGAGGCCGGCCCGGCGGATCGCCTCGAGTTCGCCACGGAGGACAGGGACGAGGGCGCGCATAAACGCCTCGCGGGTCGGGTACGCCCCGCGGCTCTTGTCCGGCTCCCACATCCGCTGGCCGAGCAGGTACGGCGATGGCAGGGCGACTTTCGCCTCGCACCGGCTGTGGTCGCGGACGAAGGCCGCCTCGCGCGCCACCAGGCCCGGCGCCTTGACCACAATCTTTTCCACCACGGTCGTCCACGGCTGCTGACCGTGATAGCCGACCTCGAACCCCTCACACAGGTCGGCGATCACGCCGATGTAACTGAGCCGTCGCCATTCGCCGTCGCTGATGATGTCGATGCCCGCCGCCTCCTGCATGGCGACGACGTACGCGACCGCCGCATCGAGCCGCCGCGTGAACTCCGCGTCGCCGAGCGTCTTGCGCGTTTCGGGACGGAGCAAGTCGCGGACGAATTGCGGCCGCGGCATCGAACCGACGACGGTCGTCGGAAATAATCGTTCGGCGGACATGCGTCACCTCCAAAACCGGCGGGCCAGGTCGAAATCCTGTTGCGTGTCGATCTCCATGTAGCCCCCGGGCGTTTCGACGGCGGTCAGCACGACCCCTTGGTCGATCATTTCCTGAAAAAGCAGGATCAGATAAGCCTTCTCGAACACTTTGGCCTCGCGGAACGGTTTCCCGCTGTACGCCGCGCGGCAACGGTGGTAGTGCTCGCGCAGCTTCGCGGCGCCCACGGCGGAGAACCTGGCCAGCCCGATGTACTCACCGTGAGCGTCCTCGGTCGGGATGGCGCGGTGAATTCGTGTGACATGGCCGTCGCGGATGATCACCTTCTCCGCGTCGTCCGGCGGGTGCTCGCTGCGATGCGTGTAGCGGTCGAGCCAGTGAGTGTCGACCACCAGCGCGATATCGGCGGGGCTCGCCAGAGCGCGGCGGACGACGTCGGCGGTGAACAAGATGTCCGAATAGCAGCAGACGAACGGCTCGTCCATCAGGTCTTCGGCGTACATCAACGACGCGAGGATGTTGTTGTTCGCCCAATCGACGTTGTGCCGGAACGTGAACTGCGGGTACTCGGCGCGGACCTTATCGATCTGGTAGCCGCCGATGAAGGCAATCCGGTCGATGCCATTAGCCTCAAACGCGGCGAGGGCCCAGTCGAGGATGCGGCGGCCGCCGACCTCGGCGAAGCACTTGGGGGTGTCGGCAGTCGTGGGCATCAGCCGCTGTCCCCGGCCGGCGCCGATGATGATAGCTCTCATGCGACCTCGTTCCTGGAAGACGGCGCCGCCCGCCACAAGACCGCTACAACCGCCGCCGCGGCGAACGCACACGCGGCCCAAAAGAGGATCGCGGACCGCCAGTCATAGTTCTGCACCAGGTAGCCGGTCACCTGGTCGCCGGTGAAGGCGCCGAGGTAGCCCATCGAATTCACGAAGCCGGCCGCGGCGGCCGCGGTCCCCCGTCGGGCGAAGTCCGCCGGGGTCGTCCCGACCAACAGAACTTGCGGGCCGAAGATCGCGAAGCCGATCAGCACCAACAGGGCGATCGTACCGGGCAGACTCGTTCGCGCCATCTCTTCGTAAAGAAGTGACAGGCAGCCGAGCAGGACCAGCAGCGCGCACAGCATAGGAATTCGCCGGCCGCCGAAGAAGCAATCGGTCGTCCAGCCGGTCAGGTACGCGCCCGCAATCCCGCCGCACGGCAGCACGGCATACTTCAGTGCGGCAACGCCCACGCCCGTTTTCTGGACCTCCTTCAGGTGCGTCAACCCCCAGTCCTGAAACCCGTAGCGGCAGGCGTCCAGAAAAAACAGGCCGACGGCCAGAACCCATAACGACGGATTGGCCAGCGTCAATCGTAGGACCGACCAGCCCGAAGCGCCAGCGAGGGGGGCGGCTCTCTCCCTCGCTAGCGCTTCGGGCTGGTCGGATTGTGTAGGCGACTCGCGGAGGAACATCAGCATGTGCGCGGCGGAGAGCACGAGTAGCCCCGCGGGGATGTACAGCGCGCCGCGCCAGCCGTATGTTTCCGCCGACCAACCGGCGACGACATACGTCAACGCCGCCATCGCCTGGTAGCTCGTGCCCAATACGCCGATCGCCCGCCCCCGCCGATTCACCGGAAACCAGTTCGCGGCGACCCGCACGCACGGCGTCCAGCCGAGCGCCTGGCAGTAGCCGTTGCAGGCCCAAACGTAGAGCAGGAAATACAACCCCGTCGATAACCCAAAGACCACATTCAGAGCCGCCGAGCCGAGCATGCCGAGGGCGAGCAGCCGCCGCGCCGGAACCCGTTCCGCCAGTTGTCCGTTGACGAGCTGGCCGACCGCGTACGCGACTTTGAGCCCGCCCAGGATCAGCCCGATCTGAGTCTTGCTGTAACCGAGTTCGGACTGCAGACCGGGAACGGCCGCGGAGATGTTCTGGCGGCAAAAGTAGAACGAGCCGTAGGTCAGCCACAAGACCCACAGTACGAGCGATTCGCCGGGATTCGTCTCGGGGCGGGTCGCCGGCTCGGCGATCGCGTCGGCGGTGCGTGGCGTGTTCGGC
>DATJGQ010000167.1:0-4787 GCA_035494815.1 Gemmataceae bacterium | reverse complement strand
CCCACGGATGCAGCGCGAACGCCGCCGCGAGCCGGAGCGTTACCGTCGGGTCCAACGTCGAGAGTTGTTCAGGCAATGTGCCGAGGTACCGCACTTCGGCGATGAAGGCGGCCCGCTCGATCCCCGGCGGGACGGGACAGGCCATATCCTTGAGCGCAACCGTGTAATGTCCGCGGCCGACGAGCCAGTCGCGCGCCCGGCCCCCCGCCCAACTCAGGCCGATGACCAACGCGCTCGCGGTGATGACGGCGATCAGGGCTCGTCGGCGTTGGTGCATCCGTGCTCCTTTCGAATAGGCTGGAGACTTGAGGCTGTAGGCTGCAGGAAGACCGGTTGCCTGTCTTCCTGCAGCCTACAGCCTCAAGTCTCCAGCCTCCGTTCACCAAACCACAATCTCCTGCTCCAATTCCGCGCCCGTCCGCTCCCGCACGCGGCTGCGCATGAGGTCAATGAGCCGGAGTACGTCGCGGGCGGTCGTGCCCGTGTTGGCGACGATGTAGTTGGCGTTCCGCTCGCTGACCTCCGCGCCGCCGACTTTCTGCCCGGCCAGGCCCGCCTGCTCGAGGAGCGATTGTGCACTAAAGCCCTTCGGGTTCTTGAACACGCGGGCGGCCGCCTGAAAGCTGAACGGCTGCGCGGCCTTCCGTTGGATCCACGCCTTGCGCATCCGTTTGACGATCGCGTCGGCGGCGTCGGTCTCCAGTTCGAACTCGGCGGCCAGCAGCACGGCGTCGTCGAGGTTGCTCGCGTGCTCTTCGAATTGCAGTTCGTCCTGTTCGCGGACGTCCACGCCGCCGAGCGTGTCGAGCACCTCGACCCGCCGAACGAACTGGCCGATCTCACCCGATCGGTCACCGGCGTTGTGCCGTAGCGCACCGCCGACGGTCGCCGGAATGCCGACGAGCGTCTCGAACCCGGTCAATCCGTGCCGCGTGGTCGCGGAGATGAGCGCGGGCAACGACGCCCCACATCCGGCCCGCACCTGCCGATCTTTGACAGCGATCGCCGTGAACGCCGCGGCGCTCAACCGCAGAACGACGCCCGGCACTGTCTCGTCCCGAACGAGGAGGTTGACTCCGCCGCCCAGGACGCGGGTCGGGATTGCCCGGCCGGCACAGTAGCGGAGGACGGCGGCCAATTCCTCCGGCGATCGCGGCTGCACGAAGAACTCCGCCGGCCCGCCGATCTTGAGATGCGTATACGGCGCCAGCGGCTCGTTCGGCCGGGTGATCTCGGGAAATTCGTCGGGCACGGCCATCGCGCCGCCTCCGGGGGGCGAGGGCATGATAAGTCAGTCGGCGGGCGAGTGACAAGGTGAGGCCGCGTCGCGGGGCCCGGGACCGCTTGCTACAATTGCGAACGCCCGGTCGTTGCCCGCGGAGAAAGCCATGAGCCAACGCATTACCGCCGTCGTCGAGCAAGGCCATCTGCGGCCGACGACGCCGCTCAACCTATCAGAAGGGGCGGAAGTTCAATTGGTCATCGAGTCGGTTGTGGAACCGCCGCCGAAGCCGCGCCGCAGCCCCGAAGAGATCCGAAAGATCATCGACGAGATAATCGCGATGCCGACCGAAGGAGATTGCGGCGATCCGAACGCGAGCCGCGATCACGATCGCATCCTTTACGGCGGGACGGACGCCCGATGATCTTCGCAGACACGGGCGGCTGGTTCGCGCTTTTCGTCCCGTGGGACGCCAACCATTCCGCCGCACAGTGCTGGCACCGTGGAAACGCCGAGCCAGTACTGACCACCGACTACATTGTCGATGAGGTTCTCACGCTCATGAAAGCCCGCCGAGAATATGCGCGGGCTGTATCGCTTGGTACGCTCCTGTTCGGCGGCGATTTAGCGCGACTTCATCGCCTCACAGATGATCAAATGCGCCGCGCTTGGGACGTGTTCCGCACTTTCACTGACAAGGATTGGAGCTTTACCGACTGCACCAGCAAGGTCGTAATGGAGGATTTGGGCATCACGATCGCGTTCAGCTTCGACCAGCACTTCCGCCAGTTCGGGACGATTACGGTCGTCCCCTAAAATAACCCAATCCTAAGCCCGTCGGCCGTTTGGCAGCGTATACTTATGGAGCGTGGCTCCCAGCTCACGCCCTCAACGGCCGGTTCGAGCGGGCGGCACGATCGGTTGCTCGGACATAACCCGTTTTTTCGCTAGACGGCGACCCCGCCGTCGGTTAGCCTAAACAGTGTCGGAGACCGTGTCTCCCGTCCCACGCGAACCAAGCCGAATTGCGTCGCCGCAGGTCGGTGGGTGTGTCGTGTATATCCCGCGCGGCCCCGTAGGGGTCATTAGCGGGCGAACTGTTCCCCTAATTCATCGTTGAAAGGATTGGTGCTATGTCCCTCTCCCTTCGGCGACGCCGCAGCGGCTTCACTCTGATCGAGCTGCTCGTGGTCATCGCCATCATCGCGACCCTGATGGGTCTTTTGCTGCCCGCGGTCCAGAAGGTCCGCGAAGCCGCCTCCCGGGCGCAAAGCCAGAACAATCTCAAGCAGATCGCCCTAGCGTTCCACAACCACAACGCGCAAGTCGGCTACATGCCGCACAACGGCTGGGCCAACTATACGACGACGGAGTGGACAAAGTGGGACGGGTGGGCCGGCTTCTTCGACCCGAATGTGCCGGCCAAGACCCAGCGGGGCAGCTGGGCGGCGGTTCTCCTGCCCTTCCTCGAACAGAACAACGTCTACGACAACCGCACCTACGGCGCCGACCTGAAGGTGTACAACCTGGCCGCCCGGCGCCCGTCGGATGTCCTCGACATCGGTAGCGCCACGGCGAACAACGGTCCCGCCGCGACTACGACCCGCTTCTTTTCCCGTACGGATTATGCCCTCAACGGCTTCCTGGTCTTGAACGCTGACGGCCCGCCGACGCCACTGCACTCCAACTGGGTAGCAATGGTCCCCGATACGGTCATGACCGCAAGCGCGTCGGATTGCGACTTTGACACGACCACGGGCGGCTGGCAGAACGTCCCGAAGCTCCGCATCGACGACTTCAAAGACGGCACGTCGAACACCATTCTGGTCGGCGAGAAGGCGTTGTATACGAACGACGTCGTCAACGGCTGGGGCGTTTGGGCCAACGATAATCCGGTCTGGAGTGGTGGTACGTGGGGCACCGCCCGGGGCGGCACGCGACTGATTCGTGACAGGGTGTCTCCGGATAGCTCGACGCCGCAGGACCAACGGGCGGACCACAGCTACAACTGTGGCGGCGTCAACCGTAGCTCGGCCGACTTCGGCTCGCCTTTCTCGGGCGGCGTCAACTTCGCTTTCGGCGACGGCTCGGTTCGGACGCTCCCGTTCGGCACCGGCAACAACTTCCGCCTCATGATGCGGACGCTGCTGACTCCGAAGGGCTCCACCGCGAACGCGTCGATCGAATAACGCGACCGCGATCGCTCCGGAAAAATGCCACCGCCCGGCCGGAACCTTCCGGCCGGGCGGTTTTTTGTTTGGCTTTTGGTTTAGCGGCAATCGAAAGCCTTCCGCTGCACCCGACCCCGTCAATCACCGCGGAGCAGCCTGCCGAATTCTGCCTCGTCAACTTCTTGCATGCGGGAACCACTCATGAACACGAACCGCTTGCCGCCCTCTCCGGTCTTTTCATACACGAGGATACCGGCCTGACCGTAACCCGGGGTCTTGGGCGCGGCCTTGCCCGGTCGGCCCGGTGGGGCACCGCCGCCCGTTAGGAACGGGTTCGGCTGCCGCTTGGGCTGGATCTCGTACGGCTGACCGTCGCGGGGCGAGATGAACATGCCGTCTACGTCGGCCCGAGTCAGCCCGAGATCGGTCAATCGCTTCTCGTCCGCTGTCAGCCATTTCTTCAGCTCATCGGTCGTCGCCGGGCCGAGACCGTCTTTCGCCGACGCCGCGAACGAGACATATGCTCGGCCGATTTTCATAATGCCCTGCTCGCCCGCCGTCTGGTCCCGCGGAGCCGCCCGCGGCCCGCAGCCGGCCAAGAACAGAAAAAGGGCGGCGAGAACGGTGATCCGTCCCAGCTTTATCGCTGTCGACTCGGTCATTGAGCGGGCTCCGTGAGTTGATCGATGGCCCGCGGCCTGGGGAGGCTTGCGCGGGCCGGAGGGTTTTTCCCGGTCTATTTTACGACCGCCCTGAGCTGCGGGTAGCCGGCCGGAATCCTGGAAAAGCACGGCCTCTCTTGCGGTCCGCCGTGTGGTACGGTTATGCTGAGGAAGGTTTTGGTGATCGACCGATCCCCCTCTCGGCCCGGCCGTCGCCGGTTTGGAAGTCATCCCGCCCGCCCCGGCACGGGTCTGGCGGTTAACGTCGTCGCCCCGTTCATCCTGAGCAACGAAAGGAACGATGTCATGCGCCCGCCACTCCGGGCCCGCCGCGGCTTCACCCTGGTCGAGCTGCTCGTGGTCATCGCCATCATCGCCACGCTGGTGGGCCTGCTCCTGCCCGCGGTGCAGAAAGTCCGCGAGGCGTCCCAGCGGACGCACAGCCAGAACAACCTCCGCCAGATCGCGCTGGCGTTCCAGAACTTCAACTCCTCGTCGCTCTTCCTGCCCCAAAACGGCGGATATCTGGCGGCGTCCGCCACCGAGCCGTACTTCCAGGCGAGCGGAAGCGAACCGAAGCACGGATGGGGGTTGCCGACCTATTCGAACCGCGACCAGCGAGGCTCGTGGGCGTATGCGTTGCTTCCGTATGTCGAACAAAAGACCATCTTCGACAACCAGAGTGGGGCGAACTACGAGCTGAAAGTCTTCAACCTCAACGCCCGGCGGCAG
>DATJGQ010000166.1:0-4083 GCA_035494815.1 Gemmataceae bacterium | reverse complement strand
GTTCCACTGACTGGGACCGATGACGATCGCCCGCCGCGGGTTGGTCGGCCGCACCGCCTTGAGCAGCGGCGCGATCATCCTGTTCCACCGTTCGTCGGTCAGCTTTTCGTGAGGCTCGTTGAGGAATTCGAACACCAGCCGATCCGGCTTGTTCTTGTACCGCTCGGCGATCTGCTTCCAGAAGCCGATGAGCCGCGCCTCGTGTTGGTCCGGATCTTTGTCGAGTTCGTCGTAGTGATGGGTGTTGATCACCGCGGCGAGCCCGCGCGAGAGAGCCTGATCGATCGCCCAATCGACGCGCTCGAAAAACTTACCGTCGATCGTGTACGGCGGCTCCGCCTTGGCGTGGGCGGACCACTTGATCGGGATGCGGACGTGCTGGAAGCCGGCTTTCTGCACGGCCGCGAAATACTCCTCCTTGAGCTCCATTCCCCAGGCGCCTTCGGACGGTGCTTCGAGCGCGTTACCGAAGTTGACCCCGCGGCCGAGGGCGCGATTGATCGCGAAAACGTCGGCGGCGTCCGCCCCCGGCGCCGCCGGAATCGCCGCAAGGAGCGCCACAGGCAGAACCAGGTACTGAATTTGTGCGGAAGTCATGGTGTAACTCCGTCGTGGGATGTCCCACGGGGCTATCGTGTGTCCGGAAGCCGTTGGCGGCAAGGAAAATGCACGCATAACTGGCGGCAGCGGGCGCCATTCGCTAGATTATGCGACTACGAGCAGAACCGACCCGGCCGGAAACCGGGCGACCATTCGGGCGCCGGCACGCGGGGGCGGTCCAGTCATGCGCGATCCCGGGGCGATCTTCTTCGACTTCAGCCTACCCAACGCCACGACCTGGGCGGTCCTGTCGGCGTTGATGGCCGTCGCCCTGTTCTTCAAGTTCAACCGCATCCTCAGCGTCCGAAACTGGGATCTGGTTTCGCTGTTTCTCTTGGTGCCGGGTCTGTTACTGCTGCAGGAAGGGCGGGCGTTGTGGATCGGCTACCTGTGGCTGATGGCCGGCGGCGCGTATTTCTTTTTGCGTTGCCTGCTCGACCTGGCGCTGGTTCGACGGCCGGCCCTGGCCCCGAACCTGAACTTCGCCGGCATGGCGTGGCTGACGGGCACGCTGTTCGTCTCCTTCGGCGGCGTCGCGGTCAGCCGATCGGCGCAACAAGATCTTCCGATCGGCAAACGCAGCGCGGTATTGGAGGAAGCGCAAAGTCTGGCGACCGCCATCGTCGAGCAAACCGCGGGCCCGCCGCCGGGCGAACATACCACGCGGTTCTGGGTGGAGCGCGGGTTGGCCGGCACCTGCCACCTCGCCGTGATCCTCGCATTGATCGTGATCGGCTGGCGGCACTTCCAGGACGCGACGGCCGGAATGGCCGCGGCCACACTGTACCTGCTGGCACCGTACACGTCCTTCTATCTGACGCAGATCGATCACGTGCTCCCGGCGGCACTGCTCCTTTGGGCCATCGCCGCGTACAATCGGCCGACCGTGGCGGGCCTGCTCGTCGGACTGGCGGCGGGCAGTTTCTTCCCCCTGCTCACATTGCCGGTCTGGTTGAGCTTCTATTGGGGGCGCGGGGCCCGGCGGTTCGCCTGCGGCTTCGCCGCGACGGCCGTCCTTTCGCTGTCGATTACCGGCGCGATCCTTTGGCTGGACGGCCAACTTGCGTCCCGGCTGCAACAGACTTTGTCCCTGTCCGACTGGCAACCGTGGTTGGTGCCGACGGGGGAGAGCTTTTGGAGCGGCGTCCACTGGGCGTATCGCATTCCTGTGTTCGTCGGTTACGCGGCGTTCGTACTGATCACGGCGATTTGGCCCCGACCAAAGGACCTTTCTCACCTCATCTCCCTCACGGCCGCGGTTCTGATCGGCATCCAGTTCTGGTACGCCGACCAGGGCGGCGTGTACGTGTTGTGGTACCTGCCGCTGCTGCTTCTGTTGATGTTCCGGCCGAACTTGAGCGACCGTCTGCCGCCAGCGATCCAAGGCGACGACCTGCTGGCGCGCACCGGCCGCCGCCTCGTGGCACTCGCCGGGCGGCTCATGTGGCGGCCGCGGCCACTCGTGCCGCTCGGATGAGACACCTCACCCGGAACCGCGTTGCAAACGCTTGAAAACCCAAATCTGACTTGGCGCCCGATCGAAATCGCATTTCCGATATTGCCCGGGCGTGCCATAATGAGGCTCCACTCCCGGTCGTCGCCGCGAGGCCGCACTCCCCATGAGCGAGGAGCAACAACCCCGACTTGCGCCGACGACGCTGGACCCGCACGCGACACCTTCGGGCAAGTCGTCGCTGACCTGGGTCAGCGGATTGCCGCCGCAATTGCCGACGCGGTTCGGTCACTACGAGCTGCAGAAGCTCCTTGGCAAAGGCGGCATGGGCGCGGTGTACCTCGCCCGGGATTTGCGGCTGAATCGCCATGTCGCGTTAAAGATCCCGAATCTGACGGCTCACGACACGTTCGAGCTGCGCGACCGCTTCATGCGCGAGGCACAAGTCGCGGCGACGTTATCGCATGCCAATCTTTGCCCGGTCTACGACTTCGGCGAGGTCGAGGGCGTCCTTTACCTGACGATGGCGTACCTCGAGGGCAAACCGCTGGCGCGGTTTATCCAGACCGCCAAACAGCTGCCGCCGCGCGCCGTCGCGACCGTCGTGCGACAGCTCGCGTTTGCGATGCAGGCGGCGCACGAAAAAGGGGTCATCCACAGGGACTTGAAGCCGTCGAACATCATGATCACACCGAAAAAGCAGCCCGTGATCATGGACTTCGGTCTGGCCCGGCGGACGGACGCGGAAGACTCGCAGATCACGCACAGCGGCCAGATCCTGGGCACGCCGGCCTACATGTCGCCCGAGCAGCTCAACAGCGACTCCAACGCGATGGGCCCGGCCAGCGACGTGTACGGTCTCGGCATTATCCTCTACGAGTTACTCGCCGGGCGGCCGCCGTTCGAGGGCGGGCTCGGCACGCTGATGGCGCGGATCATGACGGAGCCGCCGCCGCCGCTCTCGCGGTGGCGGAAGAACATTGATCCGGTGTTGGACGCAATTTGCCAGCGAGCGCTCGCGAAGAAGCCGGGCGATCGCTTCCCGTCGATGCAAGCGTTTGCGACCGCGTTGGATGATTACTTGCGCGGCCGTTACAAGCTGCCGGAGCCGGTCGAAGAAGAGGAGCCGATCCCGGCCCCCGAGGATGAAGACGCGCCGCTGGACGAGAGCGACCCGGCGTCGCTGTTCCGGGTGATGGCCGCCCGGCAGGACCGCGCGGCCGCGCGGCCGTCGCCTCGCCCCGCCTCGGAGTCAAGCCACCGGCGACGCCGGCGACGGCGATTTCGACTGCCGGAGTGGGTGATCCCGGTCGTCTTGGCGGGCACGGCGTTGATCGCGGTCGCGTACGTGTTGCACTACTTCTACCAGTACCTCGAACAGCGGCGGCCGTTGCCGGACCTGACCGCCGTCGAAGAACAGCGGCGACAGCAACAAGGACAGAAGCTGGCGGCGTGGTTGGTCCGCGTCAACAACGGCGGCGACGACGCGGAGGCCCGCCGGGAGTTGGACGCATGGCTAAGCGGCTCGGCCGGCAAGCGGATCGACCTGCCGCCCGAGGTGAACATGGGCCTGGGCCAATATCTGATCGTTCAGCGAGACCCGCCGCTTTGGGACGCCGGGCTGCGGCGGCTACGACTCGGGCCCGAGGTGCCACTCCGAAAGGCGGCGGAAGCCGACCTGGACGCCGCCGCGGGCGACGTGCAGGCGAAACTTCGCAGCGCCGACCAGTGGTGGAACCTGTCCCGAGACGCCGCCAGGCGAGAACGATCGCGCTACCGCGAACGGGCGGTGCACTGGTACAAGCAGGCGTTGCCGGAGCTCGCCGGCGAGGACCGGACGCGGGCGGAAGAGCGCATTCAAAGAATCGGGTGACGACCGACCTGACATCTCATCCCGACCGGTCGCGGGCCGGCCGCACTTCTCGGACCGCCTCGGGCGTGAACCGTAGGAGACTCCCGCTTGGGCGTTCGATCGCCAAGCCGGCGAACGACAGCACTCTGAGCCGACCGCAGTGAACCGCCCCGTCCGC
>DATJGQ010000165.1:0-6920 GCA_035494815.1 Gemmataceae bacterium | reverse complement strand
AGATCAGCGTGATGATCACCGTGATGGCGTGGAGAATGGCGAGAAACTCATACGCGTAGCCTTTCATCCATGTGTAGCTGGCCGTCAGCATCAGGCCGGTGACGCTGACAGCGAAGAGCAGGATCAAGGGCAGGAAGTCCTCGCCGAACTGCTGCAGGGCCGCCGCTCCGTGGTCGCGCATCCGCCGGCGCATGGCCAGCATCACGCCGGCGATGACCAGGATCGACGCCCACACCAGACCATGAAAAATGACGAACCCGACCGCCGAGTGGACGGGAAAGGCGAACATCGGGAAGCCAAAAACGTATGTGCGGTACCAGGTGAGGTCGTCGGGCAACGTCTCGAAATGCACCCAGCCGAAGACCAACGGGAAGGTGATGGCCGCGGCGATGACACAGCCCCACATGATCAGCCAGTGAGCCAGCCAGCGTTCACGGCTTCGCCGCCAGATAAAGGCGTTCACGGCGAAGCCGCCGATAAACCGGCGGCCGAATTCGGCCAGACTCCTTCCGAGAGATCGGGGCCGGAAGAACAACTGCCAGCCGCGCCGCCAGTACAGGGCGGTCGGCGGCCGCTGCAGCCACATGCCGTAGCGGTATGTGATGCCGAAGGCGGCGAACAGGCAGGCGAACGTGTAGCCGACGAGGGCGGCGTCGAAGTGAGCGAGGCTGCGCGACCCGGCGACGATCAACCCGGCGAGAACGGCGGTGACGACCGTGCCCCACGCGGCAGCCTTCAGGGATTCCCGGGCCATCGGCTCACCCCATTTCCGCGGCGTATGCCTGTCTTACGGGCGGTCGGCCTGCGCGTCATCGGCCGTCGGAAGTCGGGCATTATCGTGGTCCGCCGTCAGGGGAAGCGCGTGTCGGCCGAGTGCAGCCCGGGCTCCCCGCCGCGTTGCGTCCTTTCGGACGGCGCTGACGTGGAAGCCGTCTGGGTGAGTGAAGACGGGCTAATCGCCGTCCGGTTCGGCGAGGACGGTCGACTTCACCAAGAGTACTTCTCAAAGGTCCACGGCCCAGAAGGTAATCGCCCCCAACTTGCCTTCCGCCGCCTGTCCGGTCGGCGGGCTACCTGGGTGCCGGCAAAGGCCCCGGCGTATGTGTAGCCGGCCAGTTCTGCCAAGGCGGGATGAATCAGCATTGACTCTTTCTCTAACACCCGTTGTCACGGTTTACCAGGGGCGACCGGTGTCAGCGAAAATGCCAAGAGAAATCCGGGGCATTTCGATATCGTGAGCGACGACGCCTTACAGAAGACGGATGACGCGCCCCTCCCGTCAGCGGGTTGAGCGAATCGAACACAAGTCCCTTCGCCCGGCCGTTGGCCTGCGCAACCGCCCCTCCGTCCGTAGACTGTCGGGAGCGAGAACAGGAGGTGGTGAACGGTGGCAATCCCAACCGGTGAGATTGTGGATCGGCCGATGCTGGCCCGGTCCTGCGGCTGCATCCAGGAATTCCAGATATTTAGGGTGGATAAGTACTTGGCGCAGCGACGGGCGAAGTTCCAATCGACGCGCTGCCCGGCGTGCGTCGCCAAGTACCGGGAGGAGCAGCGCAAGACCGAACCGCCGAAAAATGAGGCGTTCGCTCGGCTGCCCGCTGGGACCGTGGTCACGCTCACCCGCGGGCCGGACGGGGCCTGGGCCGGCACGCTCTCCGCGGACGGGGCCAGTGTCCAGGCGACCGCGCCCGGGCCTCAGGCCCTCACCGTCGTCCTCGCGCGGCTCTGGCTGGCGCAACGACCGCCCGACGCAAACTAGGTTCCGGCACCGCAAAATCGCCTTGCACGTGTTTGCTGCCGTATCCGAATACCTGCTTGTAACCGGCGCTAGCAAACCACACAGTCGGCCATGCTCCATCCTGGACAGCCGGGAAATGGCGCGGGCCACCCAATCGGAACGAGATGCCGATGTCGTCGTTGAAATCCTTGCGAGAGCGGGAGAAGGAATTGAAGGCCCTCCTGCTGGTTCCGGAAGGCAAAGCTCAACTCCACCAGCTCGCGGCGCGTTACGCCGCCGACTCCGGGCGGACGTTACCGTCCCGGACCTCGCTCATCACTTACATCCTGGTCCATGAGCGGCAGCATGGCCTGATCTGTCCTTGAATTGAAAAAAATGGAGCCCGAAGGCTTCGCGACAAGTCTGCACTCACTTCAAACGGTCGGCCGGAATGTCCGCGAACCCGGCCACGTGGCCGATGTCCGGCCGGCGCACCGGCCGACTGCAGCAGCCGATACTCCCATACTTACCACCGATCGCGAAGCCGACCGCCTCGTGCGGTGAAGTGACGCCGAACATCAGGCGATCGCCGGAGACCACCTCGCCGAGATAACGGCCGCTCTGGTCGATGAAAATGTCCAACTCGGGGAGGTAGTGGCCGATGTTGTCGCCGGCGGGCGAGTATAGCCGGCGGTCGATCACGCTGGCGATATACTCCCCACGGCTGTCCATCAGAAACCTCATCGCGCCCTCCTTTGAGCCAAGAACCGGCACACTATCCGCCGAAGCCCGGACGGTACGCCTTGGGCCAACGGGTCCAGTGGACGTTGGCCCCGGTGGCCAGGTCCTCGATGTACATGATGTATGCCGCCGGCGGTAACTGCGCGGGGATGTGATCCAGAGCACATTCCACGTCAATCGTCTCGACGTCCCCGCGGCCGTGCGATTCTCCGGACGGCTTCGTCGAGAAGCGGACGCGGTAGGTCTGACTCATGCGCACGACCCTCGGCGGGGATGATCACGCGGTCGCTGTGGCCGCAGCGGCCGCACCGGCCCGGGCGGATCGCTCCGCCTCGCCTTCGGTGGTAATGCCGGACTGAATCAACGTGTGGCGGCCGGGCTGGGCACGTTCCATCGCCTCCCACTCGCCCTGCTGACAAACGGCCCGGACCCCGGTCGCATGGCCGCGGACCGCCATCAGGTAGACCACCCAGGACACGTTCTCGGGTACGCGCATCAAGCTCTCCTTGTAGGACGATCAGTCTCCGCCCGTCAGCTCCCGCGAGCGGGGCCGAAGTGCCCCTTATCTACCAATGGTCGGTTCACCGGACGCCACTTCTCCAGGCGGAGTCACCATTGTAACAGGAAGGCGCGGAGTTTTTGCGGAAGTATCGGCGAACGCCGACGATCCGACCGTAGTACACGGGCATTGTCGGCACGTTGCCCCGGTGCATAGCATTGGAACTATAATGGAGAGGGTAGGAGGTTGTGGACCGGGACAACCACCCATTCGCGGAGGGGCGCTTATGACACAATCATCCGGCCGGGAATGGTTGTTCACCACGAGTGAATTCGACCGGTGGTGGGAAGACCACGGCCGGGTCAAGGCCGTCGCCACCGGGCTTGATCCCGATGTCGCGAAGCCGCTCGTCTGGGAGGCATGGCGAAAGGGGCGGGAGCAATTGAGCGAGGCAACGGCATTCCAGCGGCTGCAACCGGCTCGCCGCTAGTGCTAAGGAGTCGCGACCCTCACCATCGCGTGCCCAACGACGGATCCGGCCGGCCGTCAGTTGGTTCTCGACCCGAACGGACGCCCTGCATGTACCACCGTTGGACCGGTCGGCAAAACAAGCCCACGTCATCTGCGGCGCGACCTGTGTCTTCGTGGAATCCCCATGAAATCGCCAATCACTGAGGCCGTCCGCGGCCAGCGAAGGAGCCGGCTCTGGCTTGCGCTCCACGGTGTCGGTTGCCTCTGCCTTCTCGTCCCCGGAATCGGGTCGGCCGCGTCACGGACGATGGTCCCGGGACAAGTCCTGGGCATTAGCGAGGACTTGTTACTGGCGGGTGACGACGTCCTGGAGGTCAACGGCACCGCCCAGAAGCCGTGCCGGATCGACGCCAACTGTCAGCAGATCAGGACAACCCCCGACTGGCGAGGGCGGATCAAGGTGACCCATTGCGAGTTCCGCGGCCTCGGGACCGCGAAGAAGCCGGCCCTCGACATCACGGCGCACGGCAGGGGGGACCGGATCGTCATCGAGAATTCGGAGTTCCACGCGTGCGGGGCCGTACATCTGTCCAACGCCGATCAGTCGGGGACAATCTTTCGCAAGAACATTCTGCGCGCGAACTCGATGGTCCCGGTCACCAACCTGCCGAACGAGTCGCCGCCCGGTTTCCGCGCCTCGGGGCGATCCTCTGCGCCGAAGCTGTTCCAGGGGAACCGCGTCGAGAAGTCTGTCGTTTTGTTCGAAGACACACAGAACTGGCGCATCGGCGGCGATGGCGACGAGGATGGCAACGTGATCCTGGGCATGCGCGGGTCGCTGAGCCTGTACGGCTGCGACAACACGGTCGTGTCCGGGAACTACATTCACACGGAGATTCCGAGCTTCCGCTGGAGCCAGGTGCATACGATCATGGTCGGCCGCAACTGCCGCGGACTGGTGATCGAGCACAATGTGATCCGACACGGACAGTGGGTCGTCCGCGGGCTGTCCGGTGAGTTCCGGTACAACCTGGTGCTGGACGCCGACGGCCACCAGTTCATCGTCGGGCCGGCCGGCGGGACGCACATCCACCACAACATCTTCGCCCGCTATTGCACCGTCGACCCGAATCTCAACTCGTCGATCGCAGTGATTTACAAAGGTGACGACATCCAGATTTACAACAATACGTTCGACGGGGGCGGCAAGAGCATGGCGCGGCCCTGGCACGTGCCGGCGATCGAGGTCGGCCCGGAAGGCCGGTTGGCCAGCCTGAGGAATAACGCCTTTTACAATCATCCGACCAGTTTCTCGAACGGGACGGCGACCGTCCGCCCGGGTTTCGGCGAGAAGAAGACGTCGCCCGGCCCGGCCCGGCTCGGCTATGCGGACTACAACTTGTTCTTCAACCCCGAGGCCCGCGAGAAGCACAACTATGCTCTCAGCGTGGCCGACAAGACGGAGCGGATCGACGACGGGTTCGCGAAGCACGACGTGCCGCTCGGCGGCGAGAAGAACGCCCAGGCGGAGCCCAAGTTCACCGGGCCGATCCCCCGGGAATTCCCGTTCACCGACGATGACATCCGGACGCGGCGGGTAACAGTCGCACGGATTCTGGCGCACTACCGCGCGGCCTACTCACCGGCGGAAAGCAGTCCGCTGATTGGCGCCGGCGACCCGGCGGACGGGCCGGGATCGTACATCGGGGCGATCGGTGAGGGCAAGAGTTCGCCGGCGGACCACTTCGGTCGACCGGGCAGAGCTAACGGTCAGAAATGACCCATATCCTCTTCGACTGGGCGTCGAGAGTTCCTGGAAACTTCGCTGTCTACGCCGATTTCGATTGCCCTGCCGGCAGGCGCCCCGTGACATCGGCCGCACGGTCTGGTATCCTCGGCCCCAGTCTCACCGATCGCCGCGTCCCGGATTCTTGGAAGAATCGAGGAGGACAGCCGGTGAACGCTCTCAAGTCCCTCTTTAGTCCACTCCGAATCAAGATCGCATTCTTGTTGGACATCGTCATGGTCTCCGACCCGGAGCAGATCAAGAGGATCGAGACGTCCGGGGACGTTGACCGGCTTTGCTGGGGGCACGGACGGCCTGCGCGCGGACCCTGCTCCGGTCGTGGACCCGGCAGGCGCGGCCGCGTTGGCTAGGCCGACCGGGCCGCATAGACTCACGGTATGGGCTGCCGGCCGGTCGAGCCGAGGTGCCGCGCGTGCTGACGATCTACGTGGACGCGGATGCCTGCCCGGTCAAGGAGGAGGTGTACAAGGTCGCCCGCCGGTACGCGATGCGCGTCGCGGTGGTGGCCAACGCCCCGCTGCGGGTGCCGGCCGACCCGCTGTTTGAGCTGGTGGTCCGCACCGGGTTCGGCGCGGCGGACGACTGGATCGCCGAGCAGGCCGGGCCGGGCGACATCGTTGTCACCGCCGACATCCCGCTCGCGGCCCGCTGCGTCGCGAACGGTGCCCGCGTTCTCAGTCCGAAGGGGCAGCCGTTCACCGAGAACGACGTCGGCGCGGCGCTGGCGACGCGCGACCTGATGGAGGGGCTGCGGCAGGGCGGGATCGTCACCGGCGGTCCGGCCCCGATGACGGCGAAGGACCGCTCCCGCTTCCTGTCGAAGCTCGACGAGCTGGTCAACGGCGCCCGCCGCGCCCACCCGCCTCGACCGTAGCCGGGACCTTCCACGTCGGGGCGCGTACTCAACCACCGTCTCGGCTCTGTCCTTATGGCCGCAATAGGGCATTCGACCGGTGTCTAAATGACCCAAGACGCGGGATCACCGGATAGTTACGATCGTTCGCGCGTCCCTGTGATATCCCGCATTATTGTCTCGCCCCGACGCCGAATCGGAGCGGCGGCGCGCCGCGTTGGTGGGCGCCGATGTCGGGCGCCGGGCCCGAGTAACCGGGGGTGAAATTGGGGATCGGCACGGCGACCCGCACGCCCGGACTGTCCGAGGCGAGGGCGAATTGGCCGGTGTTGGTCGCGGCATCGAATCCCGCACCCGACACATAGATCGGCTGGCCGCGCACGCCGTGTGCTTCCTGGCCTTCGGGCACCCGCCCGTTGTACAGATCGTAGTCGAAGTCGTTGCCCGTGTTCCGCGCGTTGGCACTCGCGCTGAAGTCTCTGGCCGAGCGGACCTGGAGGATGTTGTTCCGCGAGACGACGTGTTTGACGATGCGGTTGCCGCCCAGTCCGCCGCGCGGGTCCCAGCGCTCGTGGTGGAAGATCGTATTGTGAAAGATGTATTGGTGACCGGTCATCCATTTTTCGCCGTCGGCGAAGCCCATCTTCAGGAAGTTGCCGCCCACCGCGTCGCGATCCCGCTGGACGCAGCCGACGACGTTGCCCCAAATGTAGAGCGGCCCGATCGAGCACGGGGCGTTGCCGATCGCCATCAGGGTTTGCGTAATGTAGTTCCCCCAGACGCGCACGTTGCGGCTGCCGCCTTCGACCTCCAGGCCGTCGTCCCAGCA
>DATJGQ010000164.1:0-4871 GCA_035494815.1 Gemmataceae bacterium | reverse complement strand
CAGGAGATCATCATCAACGGCCACGATTTACCCACGCTCGTCGCCGCGACGCAGGCCGCCATCAAGGCCGCCGTTGACACGCCGAAACTCCTGCGGGTGTCCGCCGGCAATTACGGCGGCCGGCTGGGGAAGAGCTTCATCTATCTGCACCCGGAGAAGCAGCCGAAGTAGAGCAGGCTGGAGGCTGGAGGCCGGAGGAAGCCGTGAAATGAAGCTTCCTCTAGTCTCCAGCCTCCAGCCTCCAGCCTCCAGCCTCCTTTCCCGGCACATCACTTGCACCTTTAACCCGATGGTCCCGTCTCCCACCGGCCACGGGTATCCGGCGGGCGGGGGCCGTTGTCCCACTCGGGAGAGGTGAGGTCATGAACCGAATGCATCGCATGTTCGTGCTGACGGCGGGCGTCGCGCTGGCGGCCCTGGCCGTGGCGGCCGCCGACGAGGCCGCGAAGTCGCAGATCCCCGCGGGCGTCTTCCGCGCGAGTGCCCTCGAAGGCATCGCGGTGCGAAACGCCAAGAACGAGAACCTCGGCAAGCTGGAGGACTTGGTCGTCAACAAGGACGGCAAGATCGTCTACGGCGTCCTGTCGCACGGCGGCGTCGCGGGCATCGGCGACAAGCTCTTCGCCGTCCCGCCGTCACAACTCGTTCTGACGGACATGCCCAACAATCGGGACAAGAAGGAGTTCCTCGTCAGCGTCGACAAGTCGGTGCTGGACGGCAACCCGGGCTTCAACGAGAAGGACCTGCCGACCGCGCCGAGTTCGGTCTTCACGGCCGGCGGTTCGAGCCGTGACGCCGGCGCGGGGCACGCGAGCAAGGAGTTGTTGCGCGTCCGCAAGGTCATCGGTATGAACGTCAAGAACACGAGCGGCGAAGACCTCGGCAAGGTGGACGACGTCATGGTGTCGCTCAAGGACGCCAAGATCGTGTACGCCTGGCTCTCCCACGGCAGCCGGCTGACCGGCAGCGCGAAGTATTTCGCCGTGCCGTGGGACGCGATGGAGATGAAGTCGCTGACCGGCAAACCGACGGACGTGAACTTCGTCTTGGACGTGACCAAAGCGACGCTGGATAGCGCCGCCGGCCACGCCAAGGATCCGTTCCCGTCCGAGCCGGACCGGCAGATGTTTAAGAGGAAGTGAAGAATCCTTGTTTCGCCGCGACGCGAGTCTTCGAGCGGAGCGCGGAAGTGCCACCGCGCCCCGCTCGAAGACTCGCGGCGCGGCGAAACGGGCATTGTTTCTTTTCAACGTCCGCCAGCAATTTCTCAAACACCGCCCGCCACTCGCCGGTGCGCAGCGGCTCCAGATCCGGCGAATCCTTCAACTTCGCGGCGTCTTTGAAACCTGCCGCCATCGACCGCTTCAAAATGCCCAGCGCCTGGTCGCCGTAACGCTTCGCGACGATCGCGCGGTCATCGACCGATAGCATCGTGTCCTCCCGCGCCAGCCGGATGGACCGGGCGACGAACCCGGCGATCCGGGGCCACTGTGGCGACTCGGCCGGCAGGTCGCGGCCGAGGTCGGTGGCGGCTTCCGACGTGGCCGCGTGGTCCCCCGCATTCATCAGCGCCTCGACGAGCGCCGCCGCGTAGGCGGCGAACATCGCGGCGTGATCGGCCCGCCGCGGCGCGAGGCGGACGGCCTGCCGTTGTTCCCGTACCGCCTCGCGAAGCGCCACGATGGCTTTGGCCGGCTTGTCGTCTTGCAGGCCAGCGAGCGTGACCTGGATGCGGGCGAGAGACGCGTGTTCGTCCGGCAACTCCGGCCTTAGAGCGACCAACGTCGCCTGAGCCTGTGCCGACTGACGCCAGCGGGCCAAGGATTCCGCCGGCCGGCCCAGGTCTTTCATGAGCAGGGCGCGGTTTTCGTGAACGGTTGCCAGATCCTTGAGAACTGTCGGCGCCGGATCCGGTTCGATCCGCAGCAGCTCGAGCAGTTCCGCCGCGTGGCCGTACAACTGATCCGCTTCGTCAAAGCCGCGATCCTTGGCGAGCAAGATGCCCAGGTTTAGATACCGCAGGGCGAGCTCGTGCCGCAGATTCGGATCGCCCGGGTCGTCGGCATGCAGCCGCTGGAACAGTTTGAGAGCCGTGCGGGCGGCCTCCGTGGCCTGGGGGAGGCGGCCGGCCGCGTCGAGGTAGATCGCATATTCGTCGAGACTGAGAGCATACTCGAGCGCGTAATCCGCGTTGTCCGGTTGTTCTTTGGCGAGCGCGGCGAAACGTTCACGGGCGTTGGCGCGCTCGGGTTCGGCGGCCATGAGGCTGCGAGTTTGTTTGATCACATGCGCCAGGTTCTTGTGGACGAGGGCTTCGGCATAGCGGAATTCGTGCGTGTCCGGGTGATCCTTCGCCAGCCCGGACAGGACGTCGATCGCCTCGCGATAGACCTTTTCGGCGGGCCCGATCTGGCCGGCCAGAGTCAGGATCACGCCGAGGTTGTTGTAAGCCCGTCCCAGTTCTTTCGCGAGTTCCGCCACTTCGGGGTCGTCGCGGACCAGTTTCGTCAGCCGGCTCACGGCGGCGCGGGCTTCGGTCGTCGCCTCGCCGTGGCGCTTGAGGCCGACCAGGATGGTGCTGCGGTTAGTCTGCGCCCGGGCCCACTCCAGGTGCGGCGACAGCTTCTCCGGTTCGACGGCCCGCTCGAACGCGACGGCGGCTTCCTGGAACGTGGCCGCCGAGTCCTCTAAGCGGTTGCGGCCCTTCAGTTGAATGCCGCGGTTATTCAGCAGCATGCCGAGCTGCATGTGGTAGCTTTTGTTTTCGGGCGCCGCGGCGATCAGGCGTTTCAACTCGTGTTCCGCATTCTCGTACGCCCGCTCCGCGGCGACCGTCTGCCGGTCCGCCTCCAGCGCCACCATCTCTTGCCGGTACGCGTCCGCCAGAGCCGCGTGGCGGGCTTGGGCGACCGGGTCCTTGAGGTCCTTCGCTTCATCCTCCTGAATCAGCCCGGCGAACAATTCTGCGGCGTTGCGATACGACTTGATCGCGGCGGCCCGCTGGCCGAGCATCTCCTGAATCTTTCCGATGTTGAGATGCGCCCACCCGGCATCCTCGCGGACTTCCCTCGTGCTCATCTCTTCCTTGAGGAAGCGTTCGTAAAACGTCAGAGAGTCCGCGAGGAGCTTAAACCGCACTCGTTCCATTCGGGGCGAGTTCTTGATCTCGACGCTGCCGACGCGAGCGAGCACGTTGGTCACGGCGTCGCGGGCGTCGTGAAACCGCCGCTCGGCCCGATCTCGCTGGATTTCTGCCTGCTCTCGCTGGTACTTCTCCAGGTTCTTGAGCCCAATCTCCCTCTGCCACCAGATGGCAAGAGTCGTTGGCGCGGCCACCGCGATGGCCACGGCCAGAGCAAGCGCGGTCGCCTTTGGCGGGTTCCGCCTCGCCCACTTGTACGCCTTCTCCCACGCCGGCACCGGCCGCGCGAGCACCGGCTGACCGTCGAGGAACCGACGCAAGTCCGCCGCCAGTTCGCCGGCCGTCGCGTATCGCTTGTCCGGCTCCTTCAAGAGACATTTCAGGCACACCGTCTCCAGGTCCCGCGGCGTCTTCGGCTGCGTCTGGCTCGGCGGGATCGGGTCAGTGGACCGGACCTTGAGGATCGTGTCCATCGCGTCGGTGCCGAGGAACGGCGGCCGGCCGGTCAGCAACTCGTAGAGGATCGCGCCGAGCGCGTAGATGTCCGCGGACGGTCCGATCGAGCGGGTCTTGCCCTCCGCCTGCTCGGGGGCCATGTACGACGGCGTGCCGAGGATCGCGCCGGTGCCCGTGAAGCCCGACTCCGCCTCCAGCCGCTTGGCCAGGCCGAAGTCGGTGATCTTCGGGATGTACGCCCCGTCGCCGATCGTCACCGCCGCCGCCATCGACCGCGTCGAGCGGGCGCCGAAGCTGGTCGCGGACTTGTCGCTGCTCCGGGCGAGAAGGATGTTCGCCGGCTTCAAGTCGCGGTGGACGATGCCGTGGTCGTGCGCGTACTGCATCGCCAGCGCGAGTCGTTCGACGCATTCCGCCGCCACCCGCGGCGGCACCGGTTGTCCTTTGATCTTCTCCTGAAGGCTCCCGCCGTCGAGGAACTCCAGGGAGAAGAACGGCAGCCCGTCGCGTTCGCCGGTCTCATAGACCTGGACGATGTTCGGGTGCTGGAGGGCCGCGACCGCTTCGGCCTCCTGGCGGAATCGGCCGCGGTCGGTCGGCCGGGCGTGCGCCCCGCCGATGATCATCTTCAGAGCGACGAGCCGGTTGAGCCCCTGCTGCCGGGCCTTGTAGACGACTCCCATGCCGCCGCGGCCGAGGACGCCGAGCACGTCGTAGCCGACCACCGTCGGCATCCCTTTGACCGCCGCCGGCCGCGGCTTCTCCTTTTTCGCGGCGTTCGGGACCGTAGCCTTCTGCGAGGCGCGGTCGGATGACGGCGTCGACGGTTGAATGACGGTGCCGTGCTCGGGCCGGGTCGCATGCAAGCCCGCAGTTTGCCCCGACACCGGCACCTTCGCGGTTCGGCCGGACTCTTCGTCGTTGGCGGGCAACCGCGTCGGCCGCTCGGCCAGGTCCGGATCCAGCGTGACGACCCCCGGGCCCCCTTCCGCCGGCACGTCGGCGGTGCGGCCGGATTCGTCTTCGAACTCGCCGGTATCGTCGGCGGGTAGGAACTCGAGCGTGTCGCTGCGTGACTCGGCGTCTTCCGTCAGCGTGCCGCCCGGCCCAAAACCGGGCGCGTCGCTCGGAGTGAAGTCGCCGGTCGCCGCCGACTCGTCGGTCATCGTGATCGACTTCGGCATGATCAGCGTGGAGTCGTCGTCGAGGGCCGGCGGGTCGCCGACCGCCGGCCGGTTCTTTTTCTGGCCGAGATCGACTTCCGAATCGCTCG
>DATJGQ010000163.1:0-2409 GCA_035494815.1 Gemmataceae bacterium | reverse complement strand
CCCCTCACCCATACCCTCTCCCCCGCAAAGCCGGGGGAGAGGCGAAGACATGAGTGATGGCCCGATACACGTCGCTGAAACGCGCTCCAGTTCGAGATGCAAACGTCGGTGCCGGGCTGCAACGATCGGTCGCTGACGTGGCGGCGGTCACGGTGGCGGCATGGCCTGGCGGCCTTCATCCACGATGACATCCAGGAAAGACAGAGCACGAGGTGGCCGGCCGCCCAGCTTCCGGAGCCCCCTTTTCACGGTGTTGTCCTGCGCTTCGTTGTAAGAGGCGGCGACCAGCCGGCCTTGGTCGAAGTACACCTGGATGTGAAAGCGTTGGTACGACCAGCCCGACGAGTCCCCGTCGTTGAAGGTCCGAGCGTGAAGACGGCGCAAATCGCCTGTCAAAGAATCGACAGTTTCCCGAGTTGAAAGGCAACGGGCGGGCAGACATAGGTGGCGCCGGATTGGCTTCCAGTTTCCATGAAACGGATCCGCTGTGGCTGGCGTCCGGGCCGGCGTTAATTCCGGCCGAGTTGCTTCGGATGAAGCTCTCTCTGATTCATCCGGCCACTTCACGAAGGGATATCGCCTCATGTCTAGTCCGAAAGTCCGACTCCGGGTCGAGGAACTGGGTTCCCGCGTCCTTCCCAGCCGGAGTCCGTTGCCCGCGGGCCACGTGGCCGACATGACCCACCGCGCCGCCGTCAGTCCTCGTCCCGCCGCCACGCCGGTCAACCTGCACGGGGCGCTCCAGGGCACGCTCTTTCAGGTCATCCGCGGCCCGATCGACCTGGGGATTCAGTACGGTCTGACGGGGGCGGGCGAATTGGGCGGGCAACTCCGATTCCAGGTGACCGGGGGCTTGCGTCGCGTCGGCTTCATCGCCCAGGGCCAGGCCACGGGGGCGCTGACTCTGACCAACGCCCAAGGTTCGATCACTCTGAGTCTCGTCGGCCCGACGCAGCCGGGCTTCGCGCCGCTGCCGGCCGGGTTTCACTACACCGTCACCGGCGGGACCGGCGCCTACCAGGGTGCGACGGGCGAAGGCCAGGTGACGCTGCGGACGCGGCCTGTGGGCGGGCTCGCGCTGTTCACGCTCGACTTTGCGTGAGGAGGGAGATTGTTCCGCGCGTCCTCAATTCGTTTATTTCGTTCAGATTCGTTTTTTTGCGTTCAGATTCGTTTTCTTGCGTTCCGATTCGTTCACCAGACTCCACCCCGCCAAACGCAAAAACGCAAAACGAATTCGACCGACCAATGTCAACCTTGCCCGAGAAGCTGCCGCATCGCCCGCGTCGCCGCCTCCGGGCCGTCCGGTGCGCCGAAGATTGACGTGCCGGCGACGAACACGTTCGCGCCACGCCGCAGACACTCCACCGCCGTCTTTTGGTCGATGCCGCCGTCCACTTCCAACTCGCACGCCGGGTTGAGGCGGTCGATCATCTCCCGCAACCGGCGAATGCGGCCGGGACTCTCCGGCAGGAAGGCCTGGCCGCCGAAACCGGGGTGCACCGTCATGCACAACGCCAGGTCGATGTCGGCAATGAACGGCTCCAGCACGTCGACCGGCGTTTCCGGATTGATCACCATGCCGACCGAACAGTTGCGGGCGCGGATGTCTTGGATCATGTGCCCTGGGTCGGACAGCACTTCCTGGTGCACGATCAGGCGGTCGGCGCCGGCTTTGATGAACGCCTCGGCGTAGCGGGCCGGCTCCTCGATCATCAGGTGCACTTCGAGCGGCAGTTTCGTCCGCGGCCGCAGCGCCTTCACCACCGCCGGACCCATGCTCAAGTTCGGCACGAAGTGTCCGTCCATGACGTCGACGTGGATGCGGTCGGCGCCGCCGCGGGCGACCGCCGCGACCTCCTCGCCGAGGCGGGCGAAGTCGGCGGCGAGGATGGATGGGGCGATGTGGGACATGGCAGAGGACTCCTTTACGTTTCGCCGGCCGACGAAACGGGTTGCGGATCGCCGTCGCGGGCGAATCGGCCCCCGATTATACTGCATACACTGACGCGCGCTTCGCATTTCGGGGTTTCTCGACGGAGTCGGCCATGCCGCGACATTGGCGCTGCGCCCACGGCCACATTTGGACGGGCGATCTCGGCGCCCTGACCTTCTGTCCGGAATGCGGGTCCGCGGACGTCTATGAAGTCCGGCAGCCGGGACAGACGCTCGACGGCAACAACCCGCCCGGGCCAGGCCAGACGTTCCTGCAACCGGCGGCGACGAGTCCGGGGCAGACTTTCGTTCAGCCGGCGCCGGCCAGCCCGGGGCAGACCTTCGTCCAGCCTCTGCCGGCCGATACCGGCGACACCTTTATCCAGTCGCCCAACCGGCCGGCCGCCGCAGTCGAGCCGCCGTTGGACGTCACCTTGAACCAGCCCGGGTTCGGCCGATCGCCGGTCGGGGATG
>DATJGQ010000162.1:0-2624 GCA_035494815.1 Gemmataceae bacterium | reverse complement strand
ACCGCCGATCACGCCGCCGCTGCGCCCAAGCTGATCGACAAGCTGCGAAGCGAGCTGAATCTGCCCACGATCGTCGGCTGCTCGGCCGAAGGCGTCATCGGCGGCGACAAGGAGATCGAGCGCCAGCCCGGCCTTGCGGTGCTCGTCGCGGAGATGCCGCTCGTCCGCGTCCACCCGTTCCACATTGAAAGCGAGACCGACTGGCGGCACCTGCTGACCGACCCGCAGGAGCTGGCCGAGCGCGTCGGCTACGGCCCGCAGACGCGGGCGGTCCTCGGCTTCGGCGACCCGTTCACGACGCCGGTCGGACAATTCCTCAAAGCAATGGACGAGGCCTGCCCGGCGGCGCCGCTGGTCGGCGGGATGGCCAGCAGCGGCCGCGAGCCGGGCGAGAACGTGCTGTTCCGCAACGACCAGGCGCTGGGCGGCGGGTTCGTCGGGCTGAGCGTCAGCGGGCCGGTCGAGGTGCAGACGATCGTCAGCCAGGGGTGCCGCCCGATCGGCCGGCCGCTGGTCATCACCGCGAGCCACGACAACATCGTCGAGTCGCTCGGCGGCCGGCCGGCGCTGGACGTGCTCCGCGAGACGGTGATGGCGCTCGCCGAGCCCGAGCGGCAGCATCTGGCCAACGGCCTGTTCCTCGGCCGGGCGATCAGCGAGTACCGCGACACCTTCGGCCGCGGCGACTTCCTCGTCCGCAACGTGATCGGCGTGGACGACTCGGCCAAATCGATCGGCGTTGCCGACCACGTGCGGACGGGCCAGACCGTCCAGTTTCACGTCCGCGACGCCACCACGGCCGGCGAAGACCTGGCCGTCCTGCTCGAAGCCCAGCGGCAGGGCCCGCCGGCGGCGGGGGGCCTCCTCTTCAGTTGCAACGGCCGCGGCACCCGCCTGTTCAACGTCGCCTGCCACGACATCGGCCTCGCCCGCCAGGCCATGCCCCGGACACCGGTCGCCGGCTTCTTCGCCGCCGGCGAGCTGGGCCCCGTCGGCGGCAAAAACTTCATTCACGGGCATACGGCGAGTTTTGCCCTCTTTCGGGAGGAAAGGGGGTGAAGGGGATTAGAACGCCTCCGCCCCCGCTTCGGCGACGGACTGGTCCTGCTTGCCGGAGCCGCCGCTGACGCCGATGGCGCCGACGACCTGGCCGTTCTGCTTCAGGGGGATGCCGCCGGCGAAGATAATCACCTTGCCCTCGTTGGTCGCGTGGATGCCGTAGAAGTCTTCGCCGGGCTGGGCGAACTTGGAGAGGTCCTTCGTCGAGATGTCGAAGGCGCGGCTCGTCCAGGCCTTCTTGATCGAGATGTCCACGCTCCCCATCCACGCCCCGTCCATCCGGACGTGTGCGACAAGGTTGCCGCCGGCGTCGGCGACGGCGATGTTCATCGGCTGGCCGATCTCCTGGGCCTTCTTCTCCGCGGCGGCAATGATTCGGCGGGCGTCGTTCAACGTGATCATGGGTTTCCTCCTTCAAGTGGTGGTGAGAGTTCAGAGGTCAGAGGTCAGAGTTTAGGCGCCCGGGATCTCCGCCGTCGGCAGGAACCGCGGCGGTCGTCTGACGTTGGTCGCCTGCTCGTAGGCGTAGGCGAGTCGGATCAGGGTGCCCTCCGTCCACGCGCGGCCGACGAAGCTCAGGCCGACGGGGAGGCCGAAGACGTAGCCGGCGGGGACGGTCAGGCTCGGGTAGCCGGCCATCGCCGCGAGCGACGTGTTGCCGCCGCCGGAGCTGTAATCGCCGTTGACCAGGTCGATCAGCGTCGGCGGGCCCTGGGTCAGGAAGACAATCGCGTCGAGCCGGTGCTTGTCCATCGTCGCGTCGATCCCCTGCTCGCGCGACAGCGCGCGGCACTTGGCCAGCGCCGCCAGATAGGCCGGCGTATCCAGACCGCCGAGCGACTCGGCCCGCTCGAACGTCTCCTGTCCGAAGAAGGGCATCTCGCGGTCGCGGTGCTGCTCGTTGAAGCGGATCAGGTCGGCCAGCGTGCGCGCCGGGAACCGCTCCGGCAGGCGGGCGAG
The DNA here is from genome assembly GCA_035494815.1 of Gemmataceae bacterium. Taxonomy (GTDB): domain Bacteria; phylum Planctomycetota; class Planctomycetia; order Gemmatales; family Gemmataceae; genus DATJGQ01. The sequence goes on along the minus strand of DATJGQ010000162.1, from coordinate 605 downwards.
GTAGGCGTTCAGGTCCGCCTTCAGCTCATGTCGCAAGACCGTCCCCTCGGCGTCGCCGAACTTGTTGATTGTCGCGACCTCCACCGGGTCAATCACCTCGGCACCTTGCGATTTCATCGCCTCGATCGCGGTTTCGATCAGCGGGCGCACGGCCGCTCGCATCCCCGCTTCGGCGGCCCGGAGCACGCCGATCCGTGCGCCTTTAAGCCCATCCTTCTTCAGGAACGCCGTGTAGTCCGCCTCGCGCCGCGCACCTTCGGCATGCGTCGCCTCGTCGTCGGGATCGACGCCGGCCAAGGCCCCGAGCAATGCGGCGGCGTCGGCGACGGTGCGGGCCATCGGGCCGGCGGTGTCCTGGGAGTGCGCGATCGGGATCACGCCGGTCCGGGGGATCAGGCCGACGGTCGGCTTGATCCCGACGATCGAGCAGCAGGACGAGGGCGAGAGGATCGACCCGTCGGTCTCGGTGCCGACCGCCACGGCACAGCAGTTGGACGCAACCGCCGCGGCCGAGCCGGAGCTGGACCCGGAGGGCGTCCGGTCGAGCGCGTACGGGTTGCGGCACTGCCCGCCGCGGCCGCTCCAGCCGCTCGACGAATGGTTTG
>DATJGQ010000161.1:0-2352 GCA_035494815.1 Gemmataceae bacterium | reverse complement strand
CGCGAAGCTCCTCAGCGCACTGATCGAAATGGCGCGGGTGTCGGACCGGCACAAAGCGCTAGACGAGTTTTACCGCACCATGACCAAAACCGCGTCGAATGAAAGCTGATCGAGCACGACACCGCGACCGCGGAACGTCGTGCCAGGCGCGGCTCCTGGCTCGTTTCGACGCGCAGCGTCCCGGCGAACGATTTTTTCGAGAGCGGCAATCCCCATGGAAAGTTCCAGTTCATTTCCTTCGCCGGTAGTTGCTGGGCAACGCAGGCACTGCTCCTAACCGTTTCACCACAGGCGAACGGAAGGAAACCGCATTGAGGGAAGGCCACTGCAAAGAGTGCGGCCGAACCGGTGCGCGTGCGGGACTCATTACGTTCCAGAATAAACTGATTGTCGTGGAGCTCCAACAAGGGGATTGCGTGTATTTCCCGACGGGATGGACGCACTGGCTTCCAGATCGCTGTCGCCGAGGCGGCTGTCGAGCCCGACTTTCGCGCGGTCAGATGCGCCGCTGGCATCGTTCGCCAAACGGCGGTGGTCATCCGGGTCACGCGCTTCGGGACCAGTAGCATCGCGCACGATTGTTGGATGGAACGCCAACAGCGCAGCCGGGGCACTCGCTGAGACCTGGCTTGTGCCGGGCGCCACAACGAGGACATTGTCGGCTGCGACCGAATCGCCCGGCCCCGCCACGAGATTGAACGCCTTGACGTTCCCTCCGTCCGGCCCAACCGCTGGTGCCAGGTAGATGCCCAGCGTGGCCGTGACGCCGGCATGGTCGGACGGCCAGAGGCCCGAGGGTGTCCTATCTGACTGCGCATCGCCGACGATATCGGTAGCGAACGCCTTGGCATCGCCGCGGAAGAGTACCAGGTCGAGTCGTTCGCTGAGCGTCGAAACCGCATTGAGTAGGTTTGGCGCCTGGCCCCAGGTGTAGCCCGGATCGCCCGGGTGCGTATCCACCCAGGCGTCGCGCAAGCCCGCGCCGCGTAGGAATGCATAGGTTGGCGTCGCATCGACTGACGTGGGATCGGCAGGCGAGTTAAAGTCGCCCATCAAGACCACAGGGAAAGGCGTATGAGCAGGGCCCGCCACCAGTTCTGCCGCTTGTGCGACCTGCACCAAGGGTGAAACGGGATCCAGATGGGTGCTGACGACACGGACCGTCCGGCCGCGGGTGGTGACATCGGCGGATACCCAGCCGCGCGGGACCGCGAACGGTCCGGTCGGGGACGGCACGACGAGTGTTGCCACAAAGTTGTGCGCCCGCGCGTTGGACACTCGGAACTGGCCCGGCGGCAAGTCGGTGCGGGCGAGGAGCACATCGCGGTCGGTCAGCCGTAGGTCTTGCAAGACTCCGGGCGACGTGAATGCGGGAACCTCGGCGTCGAAATTGTTCACGGCGGCGACGGCGGCGTAATGCTGACCGCGGGTTGCGAGGCGGTCCAGGAGGACCTGGACGAAATCCAGTTCGACATGAGTCGCCGGGGCCGGGTTCAGGGCAGGGCCGGAGCGGTAGAGCTCGGCTTCCTGCAACCCGATTAGATCGGGCTGAGCAGCCGCAATCTCCGCGGTGATTGCCCCGGCCCGTTCCGAAAAGTTGGTCGCCCGCACACCGGCCCAGAACTGTGAGACGGCCGGGATAAATATGGCCGGGTTGCCGGTCGCCACGGCGGCGATTGCGGGATTGATGTCGGCGCCGAGATAGAGATTCTGGGTCATGACGTTGACGGTGCGAGCATCGGGTACGTCGCGGGCTTCGAGCCGCTCGCATCGCAACTGCGCCGAGCGGTTGGCGCGTCGGGTGCCCGGACGGATAAAGAGAACTTGCCAACTGCGACTGAGCAGAGACACGCTGCGATCTCCTTGCGGATGCGTACGAATCCCGTGACCGAGGCTGGTGGATGGCCACACATTACTGGCTGTCGTGATGGGCGTGCAACGAAAAATGGACGCGCGCTGCTCGATCTGGTCGCCCGCCCAGAGGCCGTCCAGTGTGCCGTCTTGCGACAAGTGGCGGGCCAACGCCAGGGCGGCGGCGAGGTCCTCGACGGCCTCCGCGGCGCGGCCCTCCTCGGCATGCACGCCAGCCCAAAGCATGCCGCACACTATACAAGACGGATTTTCGCGGCTGCGCGGGAAAAAAGTTGGCATTTCGAGCCGGCCGTATTTTGCCCAGCTTATTCGTACTTTGGCGCTCTCACTCGCTGCTGACTAGTGCGAGCATTGCCCGCTGGGCCAACCCCCAGGACTCGGCGCTGACCGGCAACGTCTGTTACACGGTGTCCCCCGGCCAAGCAAATGTGCTGGTCGGCCGCCGCGACGGCCGCGTGTTCCTACTCGACGCCCAGGCCC